>JANYDR010000561.1 GCA_025363495.1 Cyclobacteriaceae bacterium
CAGTGATTGGTTTGTTGCACCTCCAACGCCGCTGGAAGGAATTTATGGCGCTGTCACTCGTCGCACACTTGACGACAAAAATCCTGATGGATGGATGCCGGATCAAAAGATAACCGTGGAGGAAGCACTGCGGGCCTATACCATCAACGCGGCGTATGCATCTTTTGAAGAAAAGATTAAAGGTTCTTTGGAAAAAGGAAAACTTGCTGACTTTGTAATATTAGGTCAGGACATCACTGCGATTGCATCTGAGAAGATCCGTGATGTAAAGGTTATTGCGACGGTGGTTGGGGGGAAGATTGTATATGAAGCTAAATGATTAATCTCTGAGTCTATGAAACAGGTGACTCGGTAAGGAAATAAAAAAAGGAATGAAAAATTGGTCAGGTTCACTGACAACTATTTTTCATTCCTTTTATTCTTCACTTTTTCACTCTCACTGGATACGGAGGCCTCACCGGTTCAACTTGTGGATTCTTCTTCAGCTCCTCCATCACCACCTCAATAGCTTTCTGAAGTTGTGGATCATTTCCTTTGATTACCTCTGAAGGTGTTTGTTCAACTTCAATGTCCGGAGGTATTCCTACGTTCTCAACGATAAATCCATCCTTTGTCCAGATGCCAACGTTGGGTGCCGTCACGCTGCCGCCGTCAATGAATTCAGGGAAACCTAACACTCCAACGAGTCCTCCCCATGTGCGTTTGCCAACAATAGGTCCTACTTTAAATTTCCGGAACATCCATGGGAGCATATCACCGCCTGATCCGGCTGTCTCATCAATGATCATCACTTTTGGTCCTTGTATCGAACCGCTTGGTGATTTTAAGTCCTTGCCGTAACGCATGTTCCAATGTGCCTGATAGGGCTGCTGCAACAACGTGATGTAGTAATCCGCCAGCTGACCACCGCCATTGAATCGTTCATCAATAATGACTGCCTTCTTGTTTGCCTGTGGATAGAAGTAGCGCTTGAAATATTCATGTCCTAAACCGGCGGTATTCGGCACATAGACATAAGCCACCTGGCCATTGGTTGCATCATTTACTTTTTTGAGATTGCCTTCAACCCAATCGCGGTTGCGAAGGGCACTTTCGTTTTCCACAGGTACAACTTTTACAATATGTGATCCGGTATAGCTTGGGCTTGCACCAATTGTAAGCTCAACAATCTTTCCCGCGGTGGCTTCAAAGAATTTGTAAATATTTTCTGTTGCGGGAACATCCTTTCCGTTTACTGCAAGTATGTAATCTCCAACATTGGCATTAACTCCGGGTTCCGTCAATGGTGAACGCAGGTTTGGATTGAAGTTCAGGCCGCCATAAATCTTTTTAATCTGATAACGATTATTGGCAATGGTATAGTCGGCGCCAAGTAATCCCCCCGGTACGGTAGCTGGATTATTCAATTTTTCTCCAAGGGCTGATAATCTATGATGACCAACCGCGAGTTCACTGCACATCCAGGTAATAACAGTATTGAGATCACTGCGACAAGAAACGTCTGGCAGGAATACCGCATATTTCTTTTTCATGGCTGGCCAATCAGCACCATGCATACCGGGATCATAAAAATAATCGCGGTTGACGCGCCAGGCTTCATTAAAGATATTTGGCCACTCTGTCGCTGGATCAATTTTGACTTGCACCTCTGCAACGTTTAAAATTCCTTTTCCTACTTCTGGTTTTTCTCCTGACGCACTAATACCCCAGACTTTACTGCTGCCACTGATGTATAGCATTTTTTTACCGTCAGCAGAAAGTTCATACTGATCAAGTTCCATTACTTCCGTGTCCTTGCGTTTTTTCATATCATACTTTCGCAGGACATTGGTTCCATCCTCACGCGCAGAAATGTATAGTAGTTCTCCTTCTTTACCCATTCCCAATGATGAGTAATTGCCTGCTTTGATGGGAAGATCAATAATGCGATTTTGAATTCCATCCCAGTCAACCCGTAAGGATTCAATTTTTTTATCCGGCACCGGCACGTCTTTCTTGGTCTTGTCATCTGTTTTTACCACTTCTGTTTTTTCAGATTTAATTTCTTCTTCGTCGCTTTCTTTAGCAAATGGGGAAAGAGTTTCTTTTTGAAGAGTGAGAAGATAAATGGAATTGGTTGATCGCATGTCGTTATTGGATTGGTCAAACCAGTTTACAACCGGGCCTGCATTGGTCGAGGCCAGAAAAATCAAATATTTTCCTGTGGTATCGAATATGGGACCAGAAGCGTCGCTTAGACCATCTGTTACTGAAAATGATTTACCCTGATCAATTGAATAAAGCATTACCTTCTTAAAATTGGTGTCGAGTACTCGTGAGTAGACAATCCATTTGGAATCAGATGACCAATCACCAAACATTTCCCTGAAAACACCGGGAGCATATAATTCATCCATATCAATCTTTTTACTGATGCCGGTAGTAATATCAAGGACATAAATGTTTCTTCCATTATCAACGTAAGAAATTTTCTTGCTGTCAGGAGACCATTTTGGAAAAGCATAGAAGCCAGTGCCAATCATTTTGAATGGTTTAGCTTCTCCTTTTCCATCTTGTGCCTTGATGTGCAGTTCATATTCTCCGGAGGCATCCGAGAAATAAGCAATTGACTTTCCGTCCGGTGACCATGCTGGAAACTTTTCATGAACACCCGTTGTCATGGTAAGATTGCGGGCATCACCTTTTTCCGCGGGAATAGTTATAATGTCTCCTCTGAAATCCAGTACAACACGGGAACCCGTTGCAGAGATATTTCCATAACGGATATAGTTAGCACCTTTTACAAAACGTGGACGCAATTCCTGTAAGTCGGCAGCAATTCCTACTGTTAATTTTCTTGTAGAAGCAGTAGCAGGATCAAACAGGTGAAGATAACCGGCCTGCTCCAAAATGATTTTTCCACTTCCTGTGGACATATTCATTACAGGAAAGTCTTTATATGTTGTAAGTTGCTTTACTTCCTTAGTGGCAACATCGTACGAGAACAAATTGAATTCACCATTGCGATCGCTTCTGAAATAGATTTTATTTTCCATCCACATCGGACCGGTGTCATTACTTCCGCCTTCGGGTTGGGGAATTTTTATCGCTGATTTATCCAGGAAGGAGAATATCCAGATAGTAGCGATGCTTCCACCACGATAGTTCTTCCATTGCCTAAATGCATCTGCAATAGGAGTGTAGGCCATTGACTTTCCATCAGGAGAATACGATGCGTGGAATGCATTCGGGATTTCAAGCTGAGTTGGAAATGCTCCAGTGATGGGAACGGTGAATAATTGTGCGTAGCGGTTGGTGAAGACTGCGCGTTGTGACGTGAACAGAACGCTTTTTCCATCGGGCGTAAAACCTTTAGCATTATCGGCACCGGGATGCCAGGTGAGTCGTGTAGGAATTCCGCCTTCTACGGGTATGATGAATACATCGGTATTTCCATCATATTGAGCACTAAAAGAAATGAGTTTTCCATCGGGAGAAAACATTGGATTTGATTCGATGCCTTCGTCAACGGTTAATCGCCTTGGTTGTGAGCCATCGCTGTTAGCTACCCAGAGATCTTCAGCGTAAATAAATGCGATGTGGTCGGCACTGACGGCGGGTTGAGAGAGGAGGCGTGTATCTGTGGTGTTTATGCCATACAATATGGGTGATATAAACAGCGATAAGATAGCCAGGATTATTATTTTCATGATAGGATTGATTTTTCTGAAGAAGATGAAAAGTAATAATTATTTGGTAATTGAGGTGGGGAGTTTGGGATGGCTGGTGCGCTTTTTTTTGTACTAGATTCCAAGAACCTTTCAAGATGTAACTAATATTCTAACTTAATCAAAATGCATCGTCTCTATCCAATACATTTAGCCGCAGAGAGTGTGGAGTGAACCCGCAAAGTGCGCAGAGCTTTTACTGGTCATAAGAACGCTGAGGTGGCAAACCCACGGCTAACTATAATCTTTGTGCTCTTTGTATTCCTATGCTTCTATGTGTTTAAAGCAATTATCCGGAGGCCTCACCATAAGTAGTCTTAATTAAGAATCTGTAATAAATCTTACTTAATCGTCAGCTTCCCTGTCCCATCAAGAACCGGCACTATCGAATACTGATCCGGCGTCAAGCAAAACTCTATATCCTTTTGAATGCCCAAACGATTCAACCTTTTCACATGAGATGAGTTGCTGAGGAACTTCATCATATCATCCTTCGCGAGATTGTAAAGATGTTGTGCGATAAGAGGTGCATCACAATCAGCTTCAATATGATTTCTCAATTTCTCCATGATGGCTCCTGCGAAGAGCGTGTCTTCAAGATTCACCTTGCCTTTCCATCCGGCACAAATAATCAATACGCTATTTTCTCCGAAGAGGAGATATTTTACAACGGACGAAAGATTCAGGAAAGAACCAATCACAATCTTTTTAGCGCCCAATGCTTTTTCAATGGCCTGTGTTCCGTTGGTAGTGGTGAATGCAATTTTCTTTTCTTTGATATCTTCCCCCATGTATTCAAAAGGAGAGTTTCCGCGATCAAACCCATCTACCTTTTTTCCGTCGCGCTCACCGGAAGTGATGTAGCCCTTTGATTTCATTGACTGACAAGCGGTGAGATCTGAAAACGGAGTGATGCTCTCTACGCCGTGAGCAAACGCGGTTACCATACAGGAGGTCGCCCGTAGAATGTCAACGACCACTACGGTGCGATCCTTTACATCGTACAAATGCATTAACTCCGGACTCAGGCAAACATCAATTGATTTCATTTTTTAAAAGAAAGTTAATAGATACTTGTCAAAGCTTAAATTAACGGAAGTTTACTGACCTCAGCTTTCAGACCCTTTCCTCGCACATCAACAAAGATTTGTGAGCCTGGTTTTGATTTATCGATAGTGACATATCCCAATCCAACTCCAATTCCTAATACAGGTGAGATGGTGCCAGAAGTAACTTTGCCAATAACATTTCCTGAACCGTCTTTTATTGGGTAGTCGTGACGGGGAATCCCTTTGTCAATCATTTTAAATCCAACAAGTTTTCGCTTAACTCCTTCTTCTTTTTGTTTCTTAAGCGCTGTCGAATTAGTGAACTCTTTTGTGAACTTGGTAATCCAGCCAAGCCCCGCTTCAAGTGGGGAAGTTGTATCGTCAATATCATTACCATAAAGGCAGAAGCCCATTTCCAAACGAAGCGTATCACGCGCACCTAATCCAATAGGTTTTATATCAACACTTTTCCCGGCTTCGAAAATGGCATTCCAGATTTTTATTCCTTCTGAAGCAGGGCAGTAAATCTCAAAGCCACCAGCACCGGTATATCCTGTATTACTGATGCAGATGTTTGCAACGCCGGCAAAATCTCCCATCGCGAAATGATAGTAGGGTATCTTCGAAAGATCTGTCTTTGTTAATGACTGTAATACTGCTGTTGCTTTCGGACCTTGTATAGCGAAAAGACACGTATCATCAGAGATATTTTTCATCTCTGCACCTTTTAAATTGTATTTGGAAATCCAGTTCCAGTCTTTTTCAATATTGGATGCGTTAACAACCAATATATAATCATTGTCTTTTACCTTATAAACGATAAGATCATCAACGATTCCGCCGGTTTCATTTGGTAAGCACGAATATTGAGCCTGTCCATCGATGAGCTTGCTGGCATCATTGCTCGTAACGCGTTGGATAAGATCAAGTGCCAGCGGACCTTTTACGGTGAACTCGCCCATATGTGACACGTCGAATACTCCAACTCCGTTTCTAACGGCCATGTGTTCCTCCAGATCAGAAGAATAGCGAACAGGCATGTTGAAACCTGCAAACGAGACCATCTTGGCTCCCAATTTCTCATGGATATCGTTGAGTGGTACTTTCTTTAAATCCATATTTATCTTTTATAATAGGGTTGGCAAAGGTAAATAATAACGGTCATTGAAGAGGCAGGTCCGAAAGTTGTTTTTCCAACACAAATTTGCGGAAAGCAGAAGGCGATATAAGCTTGCTGAGTGTTTGCAGTGCGCTGGCCGCATACTCATCGTAGTCA
>JANYDR010000594.1 GCA_025363495.1 Cyclobacteriaceae bacterium
TTCAAGCCGGGAGCAAGCCATTGAATAAATCCAAGCGCGACAAGGTAAGCTCCGCTCGCAACAAGGAATAATACTGCATAACTTCCCGTAGACTCTAATAAAAATCCCGCTGTAGTCGCACCGAACATTCCTCCAATAGCACCGATGGCACTTCCTATTCCGACAACCGATCCCACAGTTTGTTGTGGAAACATATCTGATGAAATCGTAAATAGATTTGCCGACCACGCCTGATGTGCTGCCAAAGCAAAACCAATCAGTAAAACCGCTATCCACAAATGCGTTACCTGTGAAGCAAAGTAAACCGGTGTGACACAAAGTGCAGCAACAAGCATAGTGGTCTTCCTGCTTTTGTTGACACTCCAACCTTTTTTAATGAAGTGGGAAGAAAGCCAGCCACCGGCAACTCCGCCCGCATCCGACATTAAATAAATAACCATGATCGGAGGACCTATTTTATCCAGTGTAACACCGTGCATCGTATAGAAAAATTTTGGAAGAAAGAAGAAGAAAAATGAGAACACTGGATCTGTAAAAAATTTTCCAATGGCAAAAGCCCATGTCTGCTTATAGGTCAGCAATTTAACCCAGGGAATTTTAACAGATGACTCAGGCGGATCACTCGTAATGTACGCGAGCTCCTGACTACTCAGCTTTGGATGATCTCCGGGAGGGTGATAAGCAAGGCTCCAGAAAATTAGCCATATAAATCCCAGTGACCCAGTTACAATAAATGTCCATTGCCATCCATAATGCATTGCAATAAATGGAACCATCAATGGTGCTATAATAGCACCGACGCTTCCGCCGGAAACAAAAATTCCATTGGCAAATGACCGTTCTCGTTTAGGAAACCATTCCGTTGAAGCTTTCACCGCTGCCGGAAAATTGCCCGACTCACCAAGACCCAGTCCGAATCGGGCCACTCCAAATCCTGTTGCTGTTCTTACAATTGCATGAAGCATGGTGGCCACGCTCCAGAAAGCGATTGATATCATATAACCCATGCGACTACCGATCTTATCCATAAGACTTCCCATAAATAAAAACCCTATAGCATAAGCAACCTGGAAGGAAGTTACAATCAATCCATATTGTGAATCACTCCAACTCAAATCCTTTTGAAGCTGCGGCGCAAGGATACCTAGTACCTGCCGGTCGATATAGTTGATCGTAGTTGCAAAAAATAAGAGAGCGCAAATCCGCCAGCGATAGGTTCCTACATTGGTTGTGAAGATTTTGCGAAGCATTGAGGGGTTGTTTGAGGATGCTAATTTATGAAGACCTATGCATGATAAAGCGATATTTCTAGTCCACTTCCGTTTGTGACACCCGAAAGATAAATTAAATCAAAAATGACGTCACTGCACTATCAACACAACCGTTCCACCAATAATCAACAACGCCCCCACCGCCGTCTGCCAGGTAAGCGTTTCTCCCAAAAAAATCACAGACAACAGAATAGTAAGGGCAAGACTTAATTTATCAACCGGCGCGACTTGTGAGACCTTTCCTAGCTGCAATGCTCTGAAATAAAAAATCCATGAAAGGCCCGTTGCCACTCCGGATAAAATAATAAAGACCCAGTTCTTCATCGACAAACCCGGCAAACCCGTAACACTACCCTTTGCAAAGACTAATCCCCACGCAATGAAAAGAATTACAACTGTTCGGATGGCTGTGGCCAGATCACTATTCATATTTGTAATTCCCTTCTTGGCAAGTATTGCCGTAAGAGCCGCAAATAATGCAGAAAGCAATGCATAAATCCACCACATAGAGTTACTGTTTAATAGACGATTGACTGAGAATCATAAAATCATTATCCAAGATACGATACCTTAATACAATACGTCGAATGAATTTCCCGCAAATCTAATACCCGCAGAATCCCGCGGAATTCTTAGAGTTCCGCGAAAATCTGCGCGGGCTTAATCTGCGCCAATCTGCGGGAAAAGGCAATCGATTTCTAAACGAATCTTCAGCTATTCATCAAAAAAAAATTGCAATCTTGAAATGGATCGATACATTAGATTACATTTTCCAAATACCAATGAAATCATCCAAACTCCAACTCTCTCTAACATTGTTATCATTTTGCCTGCTGGCATTTGAAACAGGATTTTCTCAACCGGACCAAAATCTGACCAAAGACATATTTAAGGAACTAATTGAAATCAATACCACGCATTCGGTTGGAAGCACCACAAAAGCCGCTGAAGCGATGGCCGCGAGGTTGAGAGCCGTAGGCTTCGCTGATTCCGATCTTTTCATCGGTGGACCAAGTGAAAAGAAAGGAAATCTTGTTGTCACATTTCACGGAAGCGGCAAAAGAAAACCATTATTGTTATTAGCACATCTTGATGTTGTAGAAGCTCTGCAATCTGACTGGGGCACTGACCCGTTTAAGTTTCAGGAGAAGGATGGCTTTTATTATGCACGTGGCAGCAGTGATGATAAAGCAATGGCCGCTATTTGGATTTCCAACTTTATTCGTCTCAAAAAAGAAAAATTTACACCCGATCGCGATATTATCATTGCACTCACCGCAGATGAAGAAGGCGGACCCGAGAACGGTGTTGCCTGGCTGCTGAAAAATAAAAAAGAGCTTGTCAATGCTGAGTATGCTTTGAACGAAGGCGGTGGCGGTGAAGAGAAAGATGGTAAAAAGATAGCCAATGGTATTCAGTTGAGCGAAAAAGTACCGCAGAGTTTTCAGGTCGAAGTAAGAAACAAAGGAGGCCATAGCTCTCTACCGCGGCAGGACAATGCGATCAGTCAACTGGCGAAAGCGCTTGACAATCTTCAACACTTCCAATTTCCTGTAAACCTTAACGCCGGTACACGCGTATATTTTGAGCGCTCTTCCAAACTACAAACAGGACAACTTGCAGAAGATATGATGGCCATTCTTCAAACACCCCCAAATCCGGAGGCGGCGAAACGTCTTTCAGAATCACCGGTTTATAATTCATTACTGCGCACAACATGCGTTACTACGATGATCTCCGGCGGACATGCCCCTAACGCTCTGCCACAATCGGCAACGGCGACGGTTAATTGCCGCATTCTTCCAGATGAAGATCCGGAAAAAATAAAAGCGATGTTGATCTCGGTATTTAATGATAAAGATGTGGTGGTATCAAACAATCGTGATGCATCAGCCAGTCCTCCCTCACCTTTGAATCCTGAGATCATGGGACCTATGGAGAAAATTACAAATGATATGTGGCCCGGAGTTCCTGTTATTCCAACCATGGTAGCAGGTGCAACTGATGGAGCTTACCTGCGCAGGGATGGTATTCCAACCTATGGTGTATCAGGAATATTTTATGATGCAGAAGATTTCAGAGCCCATGGCAAAGATGAACGCATCGGCATCAAATCATTTTATGAAGGACAGGAATTTCTTTATCGACTGACGAAAGCATTATCGAGTAAGACAACGGTTAAGCGGGACTATTGAGAGGCAACGGACTACTCACAACTGGAGTATCAGGATCGATATTAAAAATGTCTTTTTCATTTCGGATTATGAATATATATTTTCTTATAGAATTTGATTCTCCGGTTGAGACTTAATCTCCTTTTGAGTAATTCCCTTTTCCTTTATTTCTGATTAACAAAAGTCCTGCAAACGCGGCACCCACCAACGCCATCGCTACACCCACAAGTTCAGGTGACCGATATCCAAACCCAGCGGCTATTGGAATGCCACCAAGAAAAGCACC
>JANYDR010000651.1 GCA_025363495.1 Cyclobacteriaceae bacterium
GCCCGTATGAAATTTGCACCCATGGTGAAAGGCGATACAGAAGTAAAGGCCTATGATATTCCAGGCTATGGATTAAATGGGCCTGGATTTTATTGGGGTTTTAACTACCAGGTCTTTTGGAGAATCCCCCTTTCAAAACAAAAGAAGCCAGCGGCTTCTCCGAAATAAAATCGATCTTCTCACTTCTTCTTCTAATTTCTCCGAAACATCGAATCTACAAACTCCACCTTATTAAACACCTGCAGGTCTTCGACTTTTTCGCCTACTCCAATATATCTCACAGGGATTTTGAATTCTTCAGAAATACCGATAACCACTCCACCCTTAGCAGTGCCATCCAGTTTTGTAATGGCAAGCGCAGTTACTTGTGTGGCTTTAGTGAACTCGCGTGCCTGCACCATAGCATTTTGCCCAGTGCTTCCATCCAGCACCAGCATAACATCATGAGGGGCTTGTGGTAGAACTTTTTGAACAGCGCGCATAATCTTTGATAATTCTGCCATGAGATTCACCTTCGTGTGAAGTCGCCCTGCCGTATCAATGATGATCACATCAACACCCTGCCTTATTCCCTCCTCGACGGTCTCAAAGGCCACCGCAGAAGGATCTGTGTTCATCCCTTTTGAAATAACAGGTACACCTACGCGTTCTCCCCAGAGTTTTAGCTGGTCAACTGCAGCAGCACGAAATGTGTCGGCGGCACCGAGTATTACTTTCTTTCCTTTCTTTTTAAACTGAGCAGCCAGCTTTCCAATGGTAGTAGTTTTTCCTACACCATTAACGCCAACTACCATTATTACATAAGGCTTGATACCGGCTGGAGTTTCAAAATCAGGAACCACATCTGTTTTGTTCTCTGAAAGCAAACCTGCTACTTCCTCTTTTAAGATGCGATCAAGCTCGCTCGTGCCGACATATTTATCGCGGGCTACCCGTTGCTGAATGCGGTCAATGATTTTTAAGGTAGTCTCTATGCCCACATCAGAGCTCACAAGTATCTCTTCCAGGTTATCCAATACGTCATCGTCCACGGTAGACTTGCCAACAAGGGCCTTGCTCAGTTTGCCAAAGAAACTTTCGTTAGATTTTTCCAACCCTTTGTCAAGAGACTCTTTCTTTTCTTTGGAAAAAAAATTACCGAACAGTGACATATGGTTTAATGAGATTAATTTTTGACCCTGACTCGTCGGGGCGAAGGCTGAAATAAAAAAGTCCCTTTCGGGACTTTCACTGATTTTCTAAAATGAATTAGTTTTTCTTGGCAAGAGTTTCCTTTACCAATTCGGCTGGCACGATTTCTTCTCTGAATGTGTAAGCCCCTGTCTTTTCTGACTTGATGGCACGGATCACTTTCGCGAAGTTTTTTCCATCGGCCTTCTTTAACGATGCAACAACTTTCTTTGCCATGGTTATTTAATTTCTTTATGTAAAGTATATTTTTTCATGATCGGATTGTATTTCTTCAATTCAATCCGCTCGGTAGTGTTCTTACGGTTCTTAGTGGTGATGTGACGGCTCATGCCAGCCAGTCCGGAAGCTTTGTGCTCCGTGCATTCCAAAATCACCTGAATGCGATTGCCTTTTTTTGCCATTGTCTTCTAGTTTTTAAAATCAGTTTGCCAACATACCATTTGCACGGGCCTCTTTCAAGACGGCAGTAATGCCTTTGCTATTGATCGTCTTGATCGCTTTTGTGGAAACTTTCAATGTTATCCACTTATTTTCCTCAGGGATAAAAAACCGTTTTGTCTGAAGGTTCGGGTAGAACTTTCTTTTGGTCTTATTATTCGCATGGGAAACTTTGTTTCCACTCTGTGGACGCTTTCCGGTGATTTCGCAAACCCTTGCCATAACTCGTTGATATTTAGTCCTTTCCTTAAAAAGGACTGCAAAGATCGTTAAAACCACCCCAATTATCCAAGTAGGTCAGAAAATAATGAGCATGACGCCCCTTGGTTGTAGTTTTAACCTGTTAATTTTTGAGAATGAAATACCTACCACCCCTTTTCCTGACCTTTTTCGTGATGACATCGTCTTTTGCTCAAAACAGCAATATTGACAGTTTGAGGAATATATTGCCAGCAGCAGCCGGAGAATCGAAGATCAAGGTACTGCTTGAGTTGTGCTGGCAATACCGGTTCATAAACGCCGATACAGCCCGCCAGTTTGGACTGAAAGCGCTGGCATTGGCAACTGAGGCTCCCAATAAAGCCCTGGAAGCAGAAGCACTCACTTATATCGGAGTTACTCATGAGGCCCAGGGAAATTTTAAGGAAGCGCTGATCTCGGAATTGCGGGCTCTCACCCTCAGAAGAGAAATTGGCGATGATTCAAGAACTGCTAAAACTCTCAATGACATTGGAATTATTTATGATCAAAAAGGAGACTATCAAAAATCCCTAGAATACTATTACGAGGCCCGGCGGATTTTCGAGCGGCTAAAAGATCCTTCCAACACTGCTATGGTTATAAGTAATATTGGCATTGTGCTGAAAGCTCAAAAGGAATATAAAAAAGTTATTGGCTACTATCACGAGGCACTATCTATATATAAAAGAATCAATAACAAATTTGGCATTGCTGCCTGTGATGCAAATCTGGGTTCCGTCTACTTCTACCTGGCCCAATATGATAGTTCACTGTATTACTCATTGAAATCCACCAAGGAATTTGAAGAACAAAATGTCCGGCAATTTCTTGCGATGACATTTCTCAATGCAGGAATGGCTTACGATGGAATGGGCCAGGAGGCAAAAGCTCTTGATTATTTGAACCGGGCTCAAAAAATTAATGAGGAGTATGGTAGCAAAAAAGAGATATCAGAAGTACTTGTTTATACGGCAAAAATTAACAGGAAGACCGGTCAGTTTGGTTTGGGAATAACCAATGCTGAACAAGGTTTGGCCATTGCTGAAAAAATAGGAGCTAGTGAACAAATATTGAGCGCACGTGAGGAGTTGTCCGCACTGAAAGCTGCTAAAGGAGATTTTAAAGGAGCCTATGATGAACATAGGTTATATGTTGCCCTCAAAGACTCAGTATTTCAAAAAGAAAAATCCAAACAAATAGCTGAATTGCAGACACTGTATGAAACGGAAAAAAAGGAGAATGCTATTCAATTGCTCACGCAGGAGAATGAGTTAAAAGACTTTCACTTATTGAGAATCCAGTTCATAACAGTCTTGCTCGCTATTTTGCTGATGGGCGTCGTAGTGGTGGGTTATTTGTGGAGAAACAGGATTAAGCTGAAGCAACAAGCCGAGCTGGAATCAACAAAAGCCTTATTAAAAGATACGCAGTTGCAGGCTGTAATTACTTCTCAAGAAGACGAGCGCAGGCGTTTTGCTGCCGACCTGCACGACGGGATGGGACAAATGATCTCGGCATTGCGTCTAAATCTTTCACATGACACCGTTCAAAAGAATAAAGTTGATGAAGCGGTCGATATTCTTAATGAGATGAATGTCGAGATCAGAAAAATTGCCTTCAATCTGATGCCGCAGGTATTGATGAGCAGTGGGCTCACCGAGGCATTGACTGAATTTGCCAATCGGATTAATCGCACAGGCAGAGTTCAGATCTCCATTCAGGCATTTGATGTAAATCAGGAGATGTCTGCTCAGCAAAAAATAGCCCTTTATCGCATTTGCCAGGAGTGGGTTAATAATGTATTGAAATATAGTGGTGCGACGAAGATATCATTACAATTGGTGCAACATGAAGATGAGCTTGTAACGATAATTGAAGATAATGGTCAGGGCTTTGATACTTCGACATTATTGGCAAGCCAGGGTAACGGATGGAAGAACATTAATTCACGTTTGGGACTGATCAAGGGCAACATTGAAATTGATTCTGCGAAAGGACACGAAGGAACCACCATCGTAATCACAGTGCCAGAAGAAAAATCCGTAATAGCATCATAAATTAGAACCATTCTTTAATTCTTCATTTTTCCTCCGTGCTGGTACGGAGAAAAAAATACGTGATCATACGTATTTTCTTTCGGCTGGAAGTAGTTCACCTTTCGGAAAAAAAATTGTGGAGTACAGTTTCCGAAATTCAGCGAACGGCAAACCTCAAATGCTCGTACTGGGCGATTATGGTTTTACGTTGCATAATGAAACCACAGAGGAAGCAATTCCATATGCAAATATTGTAGCAGTAAGAATCAGCAGGTCTATAGGGAAATCTTTTCGGGTGCATCTTTATCCTGATGACCGCAGGCCAGTGGTGATACCAAGCCAATCATTTTCTGAGAATGGAAAAACCGTAGATCAATCAAGAGAATACTCCATGTTGGTGAGAGTTTTACACCATCATCTTAAGGATAAAAGCAAAGCTTCCTTTTCGTGTGGCGGGAATAGTGATAAAATCTGGCAATGGGTAGGGATTTCAGCGATTATTTCATTTGTGCTTTCGATAATAGCAGAATACCTGGGCGTTGGTCTTATCAACCCTTATGTTCAGGCATTGATCCTGGCGGTGCTGTCTGCAATAATAGTTATTGTGTTTAATGCACGTAATCTGCCCAAAACCTACGAACCAACTGAAATCCCTCTTCAATTCTTACCTTGATATTTGCAGATAACAACATCGACCGTCTACTTTTAGCCTTTATGAAAGGGAAAAGAGTGAAGATAATACTCGTTGATGATCATCGCATTGTGCTGGACGGGCTCGTGTCGCTGCTTGAAAGTGATCCCGATTTTGTCATATTAGCTGCCCTTGGCACTGGTGAAGAAGTGCTGGAATTTTTCAAGAAGGACCAGCCTGATATTTTACTTACCGATTATAGTTTGCCAGGCATTTCCGGACTGGACCTTACGCGTATAATAAAAAGAGATTATCCCAAAACGAAAGTGGTGGCCCTGAGCATGCATGATGAGGCTCACATGGTAAAAAATATTTTAAAAGAAGGAGTTGACGGTTATTTGTTGAAGAACATCCAGCAATTCGAACTAAAGAACGCTCTTAAGCAAGTCATGCTGGGAATGCCGTATGTGAGCCCTGAGATTACAAAACTGCTGATGCACGATTTGAATCATCCTGCAGAAGAAAATTCTCTCTTGACCGATCGTGAAAGAGACATTCTTCGGTTGATCTCAAAGGAATTCTCCAATAAACAAATAGCCGAAAAACTTTTTATTAGTGAGCGTACCGTAGAGACTCATCGAAAAAATATTTTCCGCAAGACCAATACCACGTCATTAGTTGGTCTGATCAAATATGCGTTTGCGAATAACCTTGTCTGACATTCCATAGGGTAACAATGATCGTTCCCTAATTCTTTCATTCTGCATTCTTTCCTCCGTACCAGTACGGATACTCATATACCCTGCTATTGGTATAGGATTAAATATGAGGTACTGTGACTTTTGAAAAAGTATACACAGTCCATGATCGCAAAGACATATAAAATATATATAGCGGCAGAATTATTTTCTGTGTTGATCTTTTTTCTATGCTCAACAAGTGTTGTCGGTCAGTCGACAGCAGAAGCTGAAAAAGAGAAAATCATAATAAATGCCAGGAAACAACTCGTAGCGATGTCATCACCTTCGGGTGAATTGTTTGAGTACTGCGTCAAAAATAAAGTGACGGGCGATTTTGTGGTTGATCTTACAATTGGCTACAAGGCAAAAGTGCTGACTGTATTCATGGTTTCAAGCGCTCCTGAAAACATACAGAATCAAAATTCATTGAAGAGTAAACTTTCAGACCTTCAGTTTGAGGATATTAAAATTTCGAAGAACGACCGTATAAAATTCAGACACACTTTAACCTTTAACTTTTAACCTTTATAAACATGAAACGACTGGTAATTATGACAGCAGTTGCGTTAGCAAGCTTTTGTGCAAGCGCGCAGGAAGACATGAAAGAGATTTACAAGAAGGAGATAGATCATTCATTTGACTATACCGCTAACGGTGATGACTCCGGTTATTCATATGCTTCAAGTGCTAAAGAAATAAGTGTCTTTAATAATAAGACTGGCGATTTATTGTGGAACAAGAAATACAAAGAGATTTCTGATCAATTGGGGAAAGTCGATGATATAGTATCCATGTGGGATGCCAAAGTGATTTTTGTATTTGACCGTAAAATTGGCAAGGATAAAATGGCATGTATTGATGCCACTACTGGTGCTTTGCTCTGGGTTTCAGCTAAATATCAGGACGTAGATGACTCTGATAATATTGTTTATGTGAAAGAACTGAGTGCCTTTGCCGTAACAACAAAGGACCATCTTACAATGATAAAGGCACGTACTGGCGAAGAGCTTTGGGAAACCGATAAGTTTAAAGGTGTAGTCGGTGATTTCGTATTGATGCCTGATGGTTCTTTGGTCATGATTAATATGAAAGCAACTCTTATTGGCTCACTATTTTCAGGAATGAAAAATCAGATCGTAAAAATCAATTCCAAAAACGGAGATATTATCTGGGATCAAACGTATCGTGGCGTCGTAGAAAAGAAAATCCTTACCCGTGAGCGTCTTGTAAAGTTAAATGTTGAAGACAACAAGGTATTCCTTTACATGAATGGGATTCAGGTTTTTGATTATGCCGATGGAAAACCTTTATGGGCTGCTGTTTACGATCAAACTCCCTCTGAAGTCGTGAAAAATAAGAAACCTTCTGGTGCAACCAAGTTCGGAGCATACGGCGTGGTGGCACAGCCATTAGTGGTAGGTGAATATATCTATGTGCTTGACCTATTGAATAAACGCAATCAGTATTTAAAGAAGTATGCTTTAAAGACAGGCAAGCTGATCTGGACCTCTCCGGAAATTAAAGATGCACGCGCTATTCCCGGGATCTATGTCGTTGATGATAAAGTTATCCTGCAGGTTGGTGGACAGGTTGAATTGCAATATACTCAACGCGTAAAAGCAGCTGACGGTAGCGTGACATTTACAAATACCATTGAAATGGAAAATGTAAAACCATTGAATGTACAGTGTTTCAACGCAAACACCGGTGAACAGGTTTGGGAATCAGAGAAGATGAAAAAAGGATTAACGAATCTTTTCTTATCTGGGAATAATGTTATTGTGTGCTCTGGCAAAGCCTTGTATGCAATGGATGTTAACACAGGAAAAGAAATTTATGAGAAGCCTTTGAAAGAAGATAACATTGGCGATGCTGACATGATTATCGACTATAACGATCAGGTTGTTATTCTCGGTGAAAAAGGTGTAAGCGAGCGAAAGAAATCGGATGGCTCACTTACTGGAGCGAGCAAGTTCAAACGCTCTACACCCATCTCTTATAACGGAAAGTATATCTATGGCGGGAAGACAATGGCCTTATACACAACATCAAGTGACTACGCTGTTTACAATCTCGGTACGGTCAAGTACAAAGGTTTTGACGCAAGAAAAGGAGCTTCGGCTTATTTATCGGACGATGGCCTAAGCCTTTATGTATTCGAGTCCGGTGGAATGATGAGAAAATCTAAATTCACTAAACTTAGCGCTGAGTAATATTTAATATACGATGGTTTGCGTATTGACCTTCGTATTCTGTTCCTTCACTTTTATATGCGAATTGAATAGTTGGTTTTTGTCAAACCCTTTGGATGGTATCCGGAGGGTTTGTTTTAATTCTTTTAACCACGGCACAAAGCCACAAAGAAGTCACAATTAACATAGTGTTCTTCTTAGAGTCCTCGTGACTTCGTGGTATAATAAAAAATTATTATGAGGGGGTATATAACTCAAAATAAAAAAATTGATATGAGATTTTTCGCGCTTGTTGTTTTTACAATTTCAATTGGATATAGTGCCTCGGCCCAAAAGAAAAAGAATGTTGTTGTCGGCGATCGATCTGTTATCGCCTATGACCAGGGGAAAACCCAATATGACAAAGACAACTACCCCGATGCAATCAAATATTTTCAGGAAGCTTTAAGTATAGATGCAAACAATCAGGATGCAATTTATTACCTCGCTCTCAGCTACCGCTATTCTGATCAGGATGAGAAGGCAATATCTCAATTTCAATTGTTGGAAAAACTCAATCCTGATTATTGGCCATGGTCGTATTATGAGTGGGGTATGGCAAATTTAAATCTGAGAAAATTTGAAGAAGCAATTCCTCTATTTGAAAAATTCGATGTCAAATTTCCGAACAAACCAGAGAATACATTGAATCACCATAAGGCAAAATATAAAATCAGATACGCCAAAGAACAGGTAAATCTTCAGAGCGCTAAAATTTTAATGAAGCCACCTGTTAAGCTTTCAGATAAAATAAACAGTATGTATAATGATTATGCTCCTGTAGCTGACCCTACTGGTACCAAATTATATTTTACTTCCCGTAGAAAAGGGGGGATCTCAAAAGAGGATTCAGATGCTGAACAGGGAGATGAAGACATTTACTTCATAGAAAAGACAGGAGAAGTATGGGGCGAACCCAAACTCATGCCGGAGCCTATCAACACCGATAAAATGGAAGGCATTGATTTTATATCAGCTGATGGTCAGCTAATAGGATTTACTTCCAGTCGCGATGGCGGAATAGGAAGTTCTGACATCTACCTCTCAACCCTGGAAGGAAATCAGTGGACTCCACAGGTAAATATTGGAAATGTCGTCAATGGTGATGATTGGGATTCAAATTCAACTATCTCCTCGGATGGTAATCGTATTATTCTTGCCTCTTCCAGAAATGGAGGTTACGGTCATATAGATTTATACATGACAGAGAAAAATATTTTTGGTGATTGGGGGCCACTGATGAACCTCGGCGGAATAATTAATACACCTCAAAATGAGACAAATCCATTCCTAAGCCAGGACGGGAAGACACTTTACTTTGCTTCTGACGGTCACCCTGGGTATGGCAGTTACGATATTTTTAAAACAGTATTTGAAGATGGTAAATGGACGGTGCCGGTCAATCTTGGCAGGCCTTTAAACACGCCGGGCAGAGATGATTATTTTACGATTGGGGGTTCTGGTGAAAAAGGTTACTTCTCTTCGTATGACAATAATGGCAAGAACTCCGACATCTATGAAATAGAAATACCTGAAGAGATGCGTCCTCAACCAACAGTCATTGTCGAGGGCGTTGTAACGAATGCAAAAACAAAAGCATTGGTTGGAGGATATGTTATGGTGGAGGATATCAATACTGCTGAGCTGATTGCTGTCAGTAAAAGTAATAGCGCTACCGGCAAATACCTGGTGGTATTGCCTGCTGGAAAAACATACAGTGTATCGGCGAACAAGGAAGGTTTTTTCTTCCATTCAGAATTATTTGATATTCCGGCAACGGCCAAGTTCAAGACTATAAAAAAGGACATCGAATTAAAGCCCATTGAAAAAGGGGCGAAGATCGTTCTTAACAATATTTTTTTTGAAACAGGTAAAGCAACCCTCACATCACAAAGTCGGGTAGAGCTTGAGAAAGCAATTGACTTGATGAAGACAAATCTTTCAATGATTATTGAGGTAGGTGGTCATACGGATAATGTTGGGGATGATGCTTTTAATATGAAACTTTCGCATGAGCGTGCAAAATCGGTACGGGAATATCTGGTGAGTGGTGGTATCGTATCGGAACGGGTACAAGCCAAGGGTTATGGTGAATCTAATCCAGTGGCAACGAATGACACGGAGGATGGGAGAAAATCAAATAGGAGAACGGAGTTTATTATCCTTGAATTCTAATGTGAAGGCTCGGCTAAAACATTGAACCACATGGAACATAGGAAACATAGGCTTTCGGTGTTAAGAGATCTGTGTATTCTATGTTCCATGTGGTTCAAAAAAATATTGGTTTGTTGTAGGCAAATTAATAAATCGCTGCGATCAACTCTACAGGATCCAATCCAACAAAATCATCAATCACAAAATCTGTATGTGCCAGCTCTTCCTTCGAATGGGTTGTGGTCACACCAACAACTTTTGATCCCGCTGCTTGTGCGGCAGCGACGCCGGAAAGAGAATCCTCAAATACAATGCAATGTTCCGGAGGAAATTGAAGCCTCGCGGCAACTTTCAAATAGATTTCGGGATTAGGTTTTCCGTGCTGAACGTTTGATTCATCGAGAATAATTTCAAAATACTTCTTCAGATGTAATTCATCTAGCACGAAATTCACGTTGCTTCTCGGCGCTGACGTGCCAATGGCTTTTGGAATTTTATTCTCCTCTAGTTTTTTCAGGAAATTCTCCAGACCGGGAAGAGCAATCATATCTTTCTTATAAATCTCGCGAAAGATTTTTTCTTTCTCTTCGCCATAAGTACTCAATTCTGTGGCAGTCAATGGCTTTCCAAAAAGTGTGGCAATCCATTCTTTATTAGTGCGGCCATAAATCTTATTAACTAATTCTTCGTCACTGAGTTTATATCCATATTTTTCGCAAAATTGACGAAGCGCTATTTTATGCGGAGGATTACTATTAATGATTACGCCGTCCATATCAAAGATAACGGCAACTGGATGTGTCATTTGTTTGAGTTAAAGTACCATAAAACGCTTGGCAACGCTCCTCGGGCCAGCAGTAAAGCGCGCAATATATATTCCTGCCGACACTCCCTGAAGTGGATATGAAACAATTTGATCGGCAGGGATTAAAATGGGATTTCCAACTCGCTGGCCAAGCACTGTATAGATCTGCATTGTTATACTTCGATCCGATACAATGGTGAGTGATTGAGTAGACTGAGCGGGATTGGGAAATATATTGACCACTGGCTCATCCGCCAGCAAGAGTCCATTTTCATTTTTCAGTACGTGCAATCCTCCTGTAATATTTCCGATGATGATTTCAGGTTTATCAGAGCCAAAAAGATTAATGATCGCCGGGCGCAAGCCACCGCCAAGATTTTTTGTCGTGTACAATTTTGAAAACGAATCATAAATCAATTCTGTAATAGGTGCTGAACTGGTTGGAGAGGAGCGAAAATTACTTATAATTGAAAGTTGCCCCGACTGATCCCCTATCACCACATCCTCAAGTCCATCATTATTAACATCACCAACAACGGCAGTAATGTTTCGTCGAATCAGACTTTCGTCAAGTCCCAGGTATTTATTGCTAATCAGGCCGAATGTATTTCCACTGCCAGAATTTCTCCAATACTCCAAGGATCCGGTGGAGGTCCCTATTAATAAATCCAGACTTCCGTCCTTATCGACATCCACCATCGTTACATTTTCGGAGGCGTCCAGAATGACAGGTAATGTCTTAATAGTTTGTCCTCCGAATAAAGGAGCTGTTGAGCTGCTGCTGGGAATATAAAAAAGGCGGGTTGTTCCACTCAACAAACCTGTAGCAGTAAAGACGAGATCTTGCCCTCCGTTTTTATCAACATCAATGAATTGAGGCTTAATGTTATAAAAAGATAAAAGAGACAGACTTAGAAAATCATCTGTTATCAACTTAAAGGATGGTTGCCGGTTGTTACCAGTATTTTCATAATAGGAGATGGTGCCTTGTGAATTAGCATTGATATACTGACCGATAAACATATCCTGATCACCATCCATGTCAATATCGGTAAAAGCAGGAGAAGAAAAATCCCCCACTTCAATCATATCCTCTTGTAGAAAATTATTTTTTACAAAGCTGAAAGTAGGTAGTTGAATTGTGCCGGTGTTCTTATAATACCAAAGTGATTCAATGAAATTATTTGTGAAATCAGAACGTGTATACAGGTTCGGTGATGCCAGCAGGTCGGGTTTCCCATCAAAGTCTACATCTTCAAGATAAGGCGCCGGAAAAAGTTGAAGGGCTACTGGATTTGTGCCGGGAAATAATGTGAACCCATTCATTACTGCGTTCGTAGCGTCACCTTTATTTTCCATGTAATAAATAGCCGGACATGTCTCTTCAGAATATAGAAGATCCTTGTCTCCATCGTTATCGATGTCGAGCGTTAATGTTGCTTTCCCCCCTGTATGTTGTATCTGTTCTGCTCTCCCTCCGATTTGTTCACATGTTTGACCGTTGAAAGCGATTTTCCCGCAACTGCATTCTGTAAAGCCGCCCCAGTTTTGAGTTTGCCGAACAAGTTCAAGTGAATCACATCCATGACCATTTTCTACGCTGAAATTTTTATGATATTCCGCCTGACTGGGACTTACAAATTTCATGTTCAATACGTCCATGTCGCCATCGCCATCCATGTCGATGAAATTGGGAAGGTCATTAGTGCCAGGCAGAAGATTGATTTTACTTGAGAATCCTTGTGTGAGCAAGACTTCACTTTGGAAACCAGGTGCTGTGTAGAATGTTAACTTTTTCCACGAAAGTGTTTTCCCGGGCTGCGTCACATTTCTATAGACAAATACACCAAGCTGGCCAAAGGTGAAGAGATCTTTTTTTCCATCACAATTATAATCGCGCAGCACCATAAATGTGTTGGCATCAGATGGAAATTGGATTTCATATTGCGGCGCGTAGCGATACTTGCCATTAACAGCCAGAAATGTACTGACACGGGAGGCGGTTTTATCAAAGATGACCAGGTCGGACTGCCCATCAGCATCCAGGTCCATTGTGTTGATCTGTGGCGAATTTAATCCACCTGCCCAGGGATTCGAAAGTGTTTTGCCATTGACTTCCACCGGGATGGATTGATCCATAGTATACGTAAACTGGGCGAACAGCGGAAAGGGGAATAACAGAAAGAAAAGAAGTCGCACCGTAAATAATTTATGACTCTATAACGCTGGATATTTTTTGCCTGTTATCTTCAAGCGGGAAAATAAGCATGGAAATCCACGAATTGTATCAAAAGTATTTAGAAAGCGGTAAAGTATCTACCGATACCCGTCAGATCACCTCTGGTTCGGTATTCTTTGCATTGAAAGGTCCGGCCTTTAATGCCAATGAATTTGCTGCGGAAGCCCTGGCTAAAGGAGCAAGTTATGCCGTGGTCGACGAAAAGAAGTTCGCTGTAAATGATCGGTGCATATTGGTGGAAGACGGATTGCTGGCGCTTCAGGATCTGGCAAAATTTCATCGAAGACATTTAAAGATTCCCGTCATTGGCTTGACTGGATCGAACGGAAAAACCACCAGTAAGGAATTGCTGAATGCTGTGTTGAGTAAAAAATTTAAAGTTCATGCAACAAAGGGAAATCTGAACAATCACATTGGAGTGCCTCTCACAATTTTATCAATTGATAAAACGTATGAGATCGCCGTGATTGAAATGGGTGCCAATCATTTGGGAGAGATTGCGCTCCTCAGTGATATCGCCGATCCTACACATGGGTTTATTACCAATATTGGAAAAGCACATATTGGAACGTTCGGAGGTTTTGAAAATATTGTACGTGGCAAGTCGGAATTGTTTCAGCACTTGTTGAATAATAACGGGATTGCGTTTATAAATTCGCAGAATCCATTGTTGGAAAATATGGCAAAGCGCTTTAAGGCTCCTGTTCTATATCCTGCAAAAGGAGATTATTATCATTGTGAATTTTTAGGTGTAGAGCCTTTCGTTATAGTTCAAACAGAGGCAGGCGAAAAGATTACAACGCAACTAATTGGTGCCTATAATTTTGAAAACATAGCAGCAGCGTTATGCATCGGAAAATATTTTGGCGTTGACGCGGCGAAGGCAAGTGCTGCGGTGCAAGAGTATGTACCTGGAAACATGCGTTCACAGGTGATTAAGAAAGGACGCAACACGATCCTTCTTGATGCCTACAATGCCAATCCTAGTTCGATGGAAGCCGCTATTAATAACCTTGCGGAAATAAACGCTGAGAGAAAGGTGGTGATCCTTGGCGATATGTATGAATTGGAAGGTGAGTCCGAAGTCGAACATGGAATTATAGGAAAGATTTTAAAAGAGAAGGGAATTCACGAAGCGTATTTGTGTGGGCCATTGATGAGCGCAGCAAAAGCTACATTCCCTGAAGCTAAATTCTTT
>JANYDR010000016.1 GCA_025363495.1 Cyclobacteriaceae bacterium
TAAGAATTACAGCCTGCAACACATTGATGGTTTGGGCAATGTTGGCCATTCTCACACGGTCGGCATGATTATTAAAGATATTGAGTGATGTACCAGCTATCATTGCGTCGCGCATCGTGTTTTGCTGATACAGAAAGCCAGGATTAGTACCCGCCTCCACATCGTACCAACCGCCCCACTCATCAACAATAAGTCCGACTTTCTTATCGGGATCATACTTGTCCATAATCGTTGAGTGCCGCATTACCAATTCTTCCATTTTCAATGCCACCTGCATTGTTCCAAAATATTGGCCCTCATCAAAATCCGTTGCTGATCCCTTCTTATCCCAGTTAGTAACAGAATAAGAATGTAAAGCAACACCTTCCAGCATGTTCCTGGGAATATCTCTCATTAAGACTTCTGTCCAGTGATAATCAGCTACGTTTGCTCCAGACGCTATTCTAAAAAGACCTTCACCATTGCTCCAGTCGGTCATAAACGTAGCATATTGTTTATAAATGTTGGCATAATATTCTGCTGTCATATTACCACCACAACCCCACGCCTCGTTACCTACTCCCCAATATTTAACTTTCCATGGATTCTGGCGCCCATTCTTTTTTCTCCAATCCGCCATTGGACTTACTCCATCATGGTTTACGTATTGCACCCAATCTGCCAGCTCCGCCACCGTTCCACTTCCCACATTTGCCGCCAGGTAAGGTTCTGCACCAATCAGTTCACACATATTTAAAAAGTCGTGCGTACCGAAACTGTTATCTTCTGTTACACCACCCCACCACTTGTTTACCATAGTAGGTCTGTTGGCTTTAGGACCAACTCCATCTTTCCAATGATAGGTATCAGCGAAGCAACCACCCGGCCAGCGCAAATTCGGAATCTTCATGTCTTTGAGGGCCTTCACAACATCATTGCGAACACCAGCAGTATTTGGAATTACCTTATTGTTTTCGCCAACATAAAATCCTCCGTAAATACAGCGACCAAGATGCTCAGAGAAGTGTCCATAAATATGCTTGCTGATTTGATACTTTCCCTGGTCGGTGTTAATCATCACTTTTGTTTCCGCATTTTGACTAATTGCGGGAGATGCGATTACCACGACAAGCATCATTATAAGAATGACAATTGATCTACTTCTTTTCATTTCTTTGGTATGTTTATTAAAAGTTGGTGAGTTTGCCTGAGCTTTATCCAGTGCCTTATGGAAGAGTTTAGAAACATTTATAAACATTTTTGGCACTTATTAGCCAGGGTTTAATAAATGTATTATCTACATTTATTAAAAGTAAATAAATTTATAACAACGGCAAACTTGTCATCCTTATTTCACTGCATCGCAACCTGCGACGCTAAGATCACCGCACCTTAAACGGCGCCGTAAAATATCCCTCTTCCGCCCTTTGTTTTCCGATCTTATCATAAATCGCATCATCATCAGGGGCCCATGTTGCCAATCCATCGACATACCTGTTAAACAAGCAGAACGTAGCAGCAATCAATACTGTATCATGAATTTCAATATCAGTAGCTCCTTCTTTTTTGGCAGCCGAGATATCGTCAGTGGTTACATGTAATCCTCCCTTTTGTACATGAGAAGCAATTTTGAGTAACGTTTTTAACTTATTACTGATTGGCGCTGTGGTTGGATCATTCATCACTGAAGCTACTAATGCGGCATTATTGTCCAGATGATATTTGGCAATAGCACCATGCGCAGATGAACAATATTTACAGGAATTTAAACGGGATACATAAGCGGCAATCAGTTCTCGTTCACCCTGGCTCATTGTTGGATGCGGATCGTGAAGAAGTGTTTGCACCAGTGCATTTAGCGGGCCAGAAGTCTCAGGTCGAAATACAAACAGGCTGCGAACGCCTGGATACTCTTTTGGTAAGTCGATGTGTGGCATAAGAAAGAATTTTTTTAATGAATGACTAAGCTACGATAATCCCCACGATGAGTAGCAATCGATCTAACCAAAGTATTTGCCACAGATCGCACAGATGCACACAGATCATTGCTGGTAATTCGTTTGCTGGTAAAGAATAACACAGATAGCAGCTTCACTGCCTGTCTGTGGAAATCTGTGCGATCTGTGGCAAGCCTCCGCATGCGAAGCTAGCCAGTTAGCAACGTTGTTTTTACGCTGGAGGCGCATTAGAATCCGTGGCAAAGTATTTTCGTTGTTAGATAGAATTTTCGCTGATCTAATACTCGCAGATCTGCGTGCATGCAATTCCCGGGAATCTGCGGGAAATGTATTTTAATTGTTGAGATGGTTTGAAAATGCAGCCACCCACGTATTTCAATTCTTGCCGCACGCTGATGAAGGATTCTTAATTTTTCTTATAAACCCATGCAACCTTTTCTATTTTTGACCAGTCTAAGGCAAAGGTGAAACAAATACCCTAATATTCAGCTAAAATGAAAGGAACATACATTGGAGAATTTGAAGAGCTGGTGCTGCTAACCGTCGGAATCCTATTTGAAGACGCTTACGGACTAGCCATTGTGGATGAATTGGAAAAGAAAACAGGTCGCTCCATAATGATAAGCTCAGTACACAAAGCCCTTGTCAGACTGGAAGACAAAGGCTATCTGAAATCACAAATGGGAGGCGCCACCCAACTACGCGGAGGCAGGGACAAACGACTTTATACATTAACTCAATCCGGCAAGAAAGTGCTCAGCCAGTCACGTGAACTGCGCAATTCCATGTGGAATGAAGTTCCAAAAATAGTGTGGGGAACAGGAAAAATATGAAACCTAAATCTCAAAACACGAGTCCTCCGAAATGGGCCGTGCGATTTTTCCGGTGGTACTGTAATGATCACTTGTCAGAAGCAGTGCTCGGGGACATGGAAGAGCTTTATGAGCGCCGACAATTAAAAATGGGAAAAAGAAAAGCAGACTTCTTGTTTCTCTGGAACGTACTCCTTTTTCTGCAACCCTTTGCCATTAGAAAAGAATCGAAATCAACGACCTATAATACTATAGCCATGCTTGAGAACTATTTTAAAATAACCTGGAGGACAATGTCCCGGCAAAAAATGTATGCCGCCATAAAAATCGGTGGATTTGCTATTGGCCTCGCCGCCTGTATGATCATTTTTCTCTTTATAAGAAATGAGGTCAGTTACGACAAGCGCTTTGCAGGTAGCTCTATCTTCAGAATGTATAATGATTTTGGAGGGACAACCCCTGCAAAATGGACTTCTCTTCCTCCTTCAGTGGCTCAAATTGTAAAAAATGATTTTCCGGAAATTGAAAAGACGGCACGACTCATTCCGCAAAAATGGTTTAATGCCGGAAGCAATTTGTTCAGGCGCGACGATCGAACAGAGAACGCATATGAAGAAGGCTTTGCCTATGCAGATAATGATTTGCTGGAAATTCTCGAAATACCAATGGTATATGGCAGCAAACAGACTGCCCTGGCAAAACAAAACTCCATTGTCATTTCGAAACGCATTGCTGACAAATATTTTCCGAATGAAGATCCTACCGGTAAGATTATTATTCTTAATGAAAATAAAACCAGGCCGTTTGTAATCGGCGGCGTCATGGAAGACTTTCCGGAAAACTCTCATATTCATTT
This sequence comes from Cyclobacteriaceae bacterium, assembly GCA_025363495.1. Classification (GTDB taxonomy): domain Bacteria; phylum Bacteroidota; class Bacteroidia; order Cytophagales; family Cyclobacteriaceae; genus ELB16-189. The sequence goes on from JANYDR010000016.1 coordinate 3,606, forward strand.
TGATTTTTTTATCACGCTTTCCGGCAAAGAGTTTTGGCCAGGAGAACAGACAGACTGGTGCTGCTGGAATTATGACACCTATATTCAACTCAGGCCGGATGCTTCGCCGGAGGCACTCCAGAAAAAACTGATCTCTGTAAGGGATAACTATCTTATCCCGTACCTTAAAAAGAATGGAGATCAGTCGGTTTCAGATATAAAGCAATACCATGCTTTTGGTTTACAACCGGTGCAAGATATTTATCTTAATACAGGGGGAGTTCAGGATGAATTGAGGCATGGCGATTCCAGATACGTGTGGCTTTTCGGAGGCATTGCGGTCTTTATTCTTATCCTCGCTGGAATTAATTTTATTAATCTGACTACCGCTAAGTCTGCTAATCGCTCCAAAGAAGTTGGATTGAGAAAAGTGGTTGGCTCTGGTCGTGGTTATCTCATCAGGCAATTTCTGTCGGAATCAATTGTTTACAGCTTTATCTCATTTGCCATCGGAATTATGATTGTTGTTCTGGCACTCCCCTTTTTCAACACTTTATCCGGCAAGCAATTATTTATTCCATGGGCAACCTGGTGGTGGGTTCCGATGCTGGCTGGTGCCGTTATCATCATTGGAGTACTGGCGGGAATTTATCCTGCATTTTATCTCTCCTCTTTTAAGCCCGCGGATGTATTGAAAGGAAGCACCAGTCTCGGAAGCAAGAGCTCAAAGCTAAGAAGCGCCATGGTTGTTTTTCAATTTACAACTTCCATTATTCTGATCATCGGCACATTCGTCGTCTATCGTCAAATGAATTATATTCTCACGACAAAGATCGGATTCGACAAAGAGCAGGTAATTATGATTGAAGGTGCCAACACCCTTGACAAACAACAGTTGACATTCAAGAATGAATTACTTCAACTTTCCAGTGTGAAAAGTGTCACCATCAGCGATTACCTTCCGGTAAACGGAACAACCCGCGATCAAAATGGTTTCTGGCGTGAAGGGAAGACAAAGGAAGAAAAAGGAGTTTATGGTCAGAAGTGGATCGTAGACGAAGATTATATCCCCACGTTGGGAATGAAACTCACTGAAGGCCGAAACTTTGATATAAAGTTGGCATCCGACTCACAAGCGATTATTATTAATCAGGCCATGGTTAAAGAATTTGGGTTTAAAAATCCTATCGGAGAACGCATCACCAATAACAATGGCAATTATACAGTCATCGGAGTGCTGGAAAATTTCAATTATGAATCTATGAAGGGACAGATCCGGTCATTATGTTTTGTTATGGAAAGAGGTGGATCGATCGTTTCCGTAAAAGTCAAATCAGCCAGTATTGCTGAAGACATCCAATCGTTGAATAAGATGTGGAATAAGTTTATGCCTAATCAACCATTTCGCTATTCATTTCTCGATGAACGTTACGCACGCATGTACGAAGATGTCGATCGCATGGGGAATATTTTTGCAGGCTTCGCACTACTGGCAATAATGGTTGCCTGCCTGGGGTTGTTTGCCCTTTCAGCATTTATGGTTGAGCAACGTAGTAAGGAGATCAGTATTCGTCTTGTGATGGGCGCCTCCGTAAAAAGTATTTTCAGATTGCTGACCCAGAATTTTGTAACGCTTGTTCTGATTTCTTTCGCGATAGCAACACCGGTGTCGTGGTATATGATGCAACGATGGCTGGAAGACTATACATATAAGATTACCATCACCTGGGACGTGTTTATCCTGGCCGGGTTGATATCAGTTGTGATTGCTTTGCTTACAGTAAGCTATCAATCGATAACGGCTGCGTTGGCAAATCCGGCGGATAAGCTGAGGTCAGAATAATAGACAAGACACAAGAGAAATCATATTCGGTCTGGAATTAACCACGAAGTCACGAGGACACGAAGAAGCCACAAATAGATAGAAAATAGTAGTGTCTTCCTTGTGTCTTCGTGCCCTCGTGGTCAATATGTATTACTTTTAATATATATATTGACACTCAGTATACAGTGGTGTTCTGTCCGAGATGCAAGTCAATCTATGAAAAATCTTATTCAGGGTGTTGTTATTATTATTCTCCTCTCTCAAACCGTCTGCAACCTTGTTTCAGCCCAGAAAAAAAACCCTGATGAGATAGCAGAACTGACCAAAAAAACGCTCTCGGGTCTTTCCCTCGAAAAGAAAGTAGCTCAACTGGTGTGCGCCGAAATATCTGGCAATTATATCTCCGATGATGATCCTAAATTTCAGCTATGGCTACGTCTGGCCCGTGATCATGGAATCGGGGGATTCGTTATTTATGGAGGAACGCCTCACAGTGCAGGCATATTATTAAATAGACTTCAGCAGGCATCGGCAATACCAATACTGATCTCAACGGATTTTGAAGGAGGACCCGGACAACAAATCATAGGTGCCAGTGAGTTTCCATCCAATATGGCCTTTGCCGCAACCGGCGATACTGATCTGATGTATCGGGCCGCGAAAATCATGGGACAGGAAGGAAGAGCACTGGGCATTCATCTTACGTATACTCCTGTTTCTGATGTGTCTGTTTCACCTGACAATCCTCAGGAAAGTGGCCGATCTTTTGGTGGCGACCTGGAGCTGATGAAAAAAATGCTGAACGCGTATGTGAGAGGTTATCACGAAAGTGGTATGCTCACGACATCAAAACATTTTCCGGGGCGGGGAGATATGAAAGGCGGACCTGCTTATCCTTCCTTCACAACGCTCAATAAATCGATGGCGGAGCTAAATGCGAATGAGTTCAAGGCATTTCAAAATGCGATTGATGCCGGAGTTGACTTTGTGATGACGGAACACATTGCTATTCCGTCGATAACAGATGGTTCGATGCTGCCCGCGAGTGTCGAACCCAAATTAGTGAAAGGAATCATTCGCGATAAGCTTGGTTTTAAAGGTATTATCACATCTGATGATCTATGGTATGATCACGTTACAGCGCGTTTTGGTAGAGAAGAGGTAGCAGTCATGGCATTAATGGCAGGGCATGACATTGTTTTGAAACCAAAAGATCCCGTCGCCACTATGCAAGCCATTGTCGACGCTAGGAAGAAAGGTCGAATAAGCCAGGAGCAGATAGATCAGTCAGTTTATAAATTGTTGTATAAAAAATTCTCACTGGGGCTTGATAAGAACAGACTTGTGAACATAGATGATATCACTAAAGTCGTGGGAACAATTGAGCATAAGACTGTTGTACAAGAGGTGGCGGATAGATCGGTAACCCTCCTACGCAACGAAAATGTATTGCCAGTAAAGAATTTTACTCCTTCCAAAACTGTGCACATCACTATTCAGAAAGATGAAGATCAACCTAATGTAAAATTATTGATCAGGGAGATGACAGCGGCGTTTCCGGAGATGAAACATTATTCACTTAAACCAACTATTGCAAAATCTGTTTATGAAGACGTAAGTAAAGCAGCCGCCAGTGCGGATCTCGTGATCCTTTCATTGTTCATTCAGCGCGACCGGCATGGAGATCCAACACCTGTTAGAAAAGAAGATATTGATCTTATCAACACCATCATTGCGAGTCACCCTGGAAAAGTAGTAGCAATGTCTTTTGGCAACCCCCATCTTATCAGAAAGATAAATAAAGTACCGGCGTTTATGGTTGGATATGGTGAGGGAGGATTTTTTGGAAATCAGGTCGTTTATTTTAGTTCGTTTGTGCGGATATTAAAAGGACAGATTGTGCCACAGGGGAAGTTGCCGATTGTGGTGAGCGAGGGGTATCCGATTGGGGCGGGATTATTAATATTTAGATAGTACAGATCGGAGGATTTTTTGCCACAGATTCCAATACTCCTACTGGGTAAAACAATATTTCTAACTTAATATCGATCGAGCCTAGTTTATCAGGACCTTTGGATTCATCGCATTATTTTTTCTTTGTTCTTTTTGTCTTCGACACAAAAAGAACCAAAAAAGTCAAGGCGGAAAAAAGCCTGCCTGGTCCGGTAGGCAGGCTTCCCCCCACAGTGCCATCACACCACCCCGCTTTTCCGCCAGGCCATCGCTCCTCGTTAAACCCTTTGGGCTTTTCAATAGCTATGAGAGCGGTAGATTTCTGTTTTTCGAAGATGATTCCAACCGTTAACCGAAATTCAAATTGAAAGAAGATCCCGCAACTCAATCGAAGGACAACTTTCTGTCATTGCATAAGACGCCTTGGTATTTTGCCGGGCGGTGCGGTAAGCAAGAGCGTGGCTAAAGACCCAGCGTCGTTGCGATGACTCGGCCAGGCGGCCGCGGAGCAAAAAACAAGTAAGTCTTAACACACTTCAAATAATGGATTTTACTCTGATTTTAAGCCTGCAATAATTTTGTTAGATAGAATCAACACAGACCATTACCGGAATTTATTGTTGGTAATAAAAAATGTACAGACGGCAGCGATGCTGCCGGAATTAGTCTGTGATTTCTATGGCAAGAAAGCATTTCCATATTTTTTAAGCTGTCCTTCTTAAATCAGATTTCAACTGCCATCCCAATTTCATTCGTTCTCATGACCAAAATCACCTTTCCTCCTGCCAGTTATCATCATTAATAAAAGGTGTTCACAATATTTTTACTAACGAAGTATAATCAGTTACACCAATTAATAATAAAATCATGAAATCAAATATGGGAACTTCGGATCGGTTGATTCGCCTAACAATTGCAGCAGCATTTGTGGTGCTTTATCTGATCGGAATTATAAAAGGCACCACAGGGCTCGTACTGATCGGAATATCCATAATTTTTGTTCTTACCAGCCTTGTCAGTGTTTGCCCCCTTTATTTCCCTTTTGGCATGAGCACAAAGTCGAAATCCACAAAACGAATTTCCGACAGGTAAGCAGGTAATGAGAATTCTCTCCTTGGGTTTGAAAAACTTGACGGCTATGACAGAAACAATAACAAGTATTTATAAAAGAAGGTCGGTAAGAAAATATAAACCTGCCACCATCGCAACTACTTATATCGAGGAGATAATTGCCGCAGGAAAAATGGCTCCATCAGCTATCAACGCTCAGCCTTGGAAATTTTATGTGATGAATGACCAAACCCTAATCACTAAAATGTCTGAAGAAATTGCAGCTGCCGCAGAACAACATGCCTATCTCTCTCATGGCGTACATCTTTCACAGCCCGCCGATAGGATATTTTTCGGATCGCCGTTAGTAATTTTCATTTCAGCTCCAAAAACAAACGAATGGTCACGCCTGGATGTCGGTATGTGTGCACAGAATATGATGCTAGCCGCGACGTCGTTAGGACTGGATAGTTGTCCAATAGGGTTCGGGAAGTTTGTGGAAAGAACTAAATCTTATTCGATCATGAATGTTCCTTCTTCGGAAGAAATAATAATTGCCATAGTGTTTGGCTACGGAGATCATGCACCTCAAATGGAATCAAGGTTGATGAACAATGTATTTTATGTTAAGTAAACTGATTTAGATTCACACCATATTGAACTTATCCTAAGCCAAATATTTTTAAATAAATTATCATGAAAAAAATACTCGTCCCCTGTGATTTCTCAGATGCCGCCATCCAGGCCTTTCGCATGGCAATTGATATCGCCTATAAAAGTGATGGCGAAATTATCCTGTTAAATGTTATCGAAACTCCATTCTTCCAGGACACAATATTAATGCCAACTCTTTATTTTGAAGAAAAGCTATTTAATGATTTAAAAATAGCCGCCCATAAAAATTTCAAACTATTAAAAGATAAGTGGGTAAAGAATAACGTAAAGGTCAGCTGTTTTACAGAATTTGGCGGAGTTCCAATAACTATTGAGCAGTATGTGAAAAGTAAAAGGCAGATCTGGTTATCATGGGAACCAAGGGAGCTTCAGGAGCAAAGGAATTCTTTGTTGGCTCCAATACCGAAAAGATAGTACGACGGTCGCTTGTTCCGGTAATTGCCGTAAAGAAGTATGTAAAAAGTTCTTATATTCAAAATATTGTTTTTCCCAATTTGCTTGGCGAAGACCAGGAAGAACTCGTAATGAAAGTTAAACAGTTACAGGCTCTATTTAAGGCACATCTCCACATTGTTTATATCAATACTCCGGCCATCTTCCGTCGGGATTCTGAAACCCGTAAAGACCTCAACGCTTTTACAAAACGATTTATGCTGAGCAATTTTACGCTGAACGTGTACAATGACCTCGACCAGGAAATGGGAATCATCAATTTCGCAAATGAAATCGGAGCAGATATGGTAGCTATGTCAACTCATGGCAGAAAAGGACTTAATCACCTTGTAACCAGCAGCATTGCTGAAGATGTAGTGAATCATATCAACTATCCGATCTGGACTTACGTTCAAAAGTAAGATTGAAATTTTCCCCAATGCTGAATGAAATCAGATGCCGTCAAACAACATTACTGTATCCAGATAATGTGGTTTAATTACATTCCATTTCATTCTTTCCCGGATTGCAGCACCGTAAACATCAAGGTTATTACCTTCACCGTGTACGGTAAATGTAATTTTAGGGGCCTTTTTAAAGTTACCCATCCAACGAAACAATTCCTCTTTGTCAGCATGACTAGACAACGCTGATATATTTTCCACTTTGCATTTCACAGGGACTTCTTCATGAAAAATCCGCAGCGTTGGACTTCCTTCCAGTAACTTTCTTCCACGCGTTCCCTCCGACTGATAACCTGAGATAAGGACTGTATCTTGTTCATTGGGAAGCCGATTATACAGATGATGCAGTATTCTTCCGCCGTCCATCATGCCACTGGCAGATATTATAATAGCATTGCTTTTAATATCGTTCAGTGACTTTGAATGTTCCGCCGTTTTAACAAGCACAAGCATATTTGTCTCCAACTCTCTGGCAAATTCCTGTTGATCGACAGGCATCTTATGGTAATGCGGAAATTTATAGTAAAGATATGTTGCCGATATAGCCATCGGGCTATCAATATACACTGGCTGGTCAGGTATCTTATTTTCCTGACTAAGCTTGCGCAGATAATATAATAATGTCTGCGTGCGTCCTACGGCAAAAGCGGGAATGATCAGCACGCCCTCTCTCTGATGTGCTTCATTTACAATTCTTGCGAGGGTTTCTTCCGTGTTAATGACTGGATTATCCTTGTTTCCGTAGGTTGATTCAATAAAGAGAATGTCAGCCTCTTCAATGGAAGCAGGTGGATTTAATATTTCCTGATTGTACCGTCCGAGGTCGCCGGAGAAAACGAGTTTCTTTCGCATCGAAGATCCCTGGATAAAAATTTCAGTGATGGCAGAACCCAATAAATGTCCGGCATCTCTGAACACAATTTCAACGCCTGGATGAATTTTGATTGATTCATTATAGGCGAACTTCTTTACTAATGGTAATACTCTCTTTGCATCCTCCACACCATATAACGGCTCAGGATGTTTGTGTTTAGAATAACCCCTGCGACTCGCAAAATCGGTTTCCTCCTCTTGCAACCTGGCGGAGTCCAGCAACATTATTTCAAGAAGATCTGCCGTTGCTTCGGTACAATAGATAGGGCCTTTGAATCCATCCCTTACAAGCCTGGGCAAATAACCGCAATGATCAATATGTGCATGACTTAAAATGACGGCCTGAATTTTTCCCGGATCTCCTGGAAAAGGATCCCAGTTGCGTAGCCGGAGCTCTTTTAGCCCCTGAAAAAGGCCACAATCAAATAGAAACTGAAAGTCCCCCGCGGTGACCAGATAGCGTGAACCAGTCACTGATTCAGCGGCACCCAGGAATTTTACTTGTATATCCATAACGGGAAGGTCTTCTAATATGCACTGAAAATAACTGATTTAAATCATGTTTCAATCTGATGGATATCCGCCTAAGCGACAAAGAGCAAGGATAGTTTTGAATATAAATTCAGAATATGAAAAATATCCTTGTCCCTTGTGATTTCTCCACTTCATCGCTTAATGCGTACAAGGTGGCTATTGATATTGCCTCGATGTCAAACGGAAAGGTTCATGTAGTAAATGTTATTGAACTACCTGCCGTGCCTAATACCGTGTTTACGCCGGTACGTGTGCTGGGCTTACCGTTAATGAGAGAAATGGGTGGAAAAGCAAAAGCCCATTATGACAAGCTGGTTGGAAGTTATAACAAGCAAGAGGTTGCTACCGATTTTAGCATTGAATTTGGCGTTCCACAAAAGGTTATACTCGGTTACGTCAAGAAAAATAAAATTGATCTTATCGTCATGGGCTCTCATGGTGCCAGTGGATTGAAAGATTACTTTGTGGGGTCAACTGCTGAGAAGATCGTTCGGACCGCACCTGTACCGGTGATTGTTGTAAAAAGCTTATACAGAGGTCCACTGAAAAATATTGTTGTGCCATTTACAACGGACCTGGAAAATCAACCGGACCTGTTTCAGGAAATAAAAACACTTCAGTCTTTTTTCAAGAGTCACCTTCACATCTTGTGGGTGAATACTCCTGCCAATTTCACACTTGATGAAGTCACCCATCATCGAATCAATGCACTTGCGAAAAAGTTTAAACTCAGCGATTACTCGATCAATATCTATAATCATATCTATGAAGAAGCTGGCATTCTGAAATTTGCTGAATCCATCGATGCAGATATGATCGCCATGGGAACCCATGGAAGAAAGGGAATTTCACATATGATCTATGGAAGCAAGACTGAAAACATAGCCAATTATGGAAAGTTTCTCATATGGACGTACGTGATGAAGTGATTAAACCTTTCTAAAGAAATGTCATTAGTACAAGAAGCGGTTGATGTAACATGTTTTCACTGTGGACAACCTTGTGAGGAAGTAGTCTGGTTTCAGGACAAGCCATTCTGCTGTACTGGTTGTGAAACTGTTTATGAAATTCTTTCTGCTAATGATCTGTGTGAATATTATTCTCTGGATTCAATGCCAGGAATTCACATCGGCGCACCATCCGAATCATCTTTTTATTACCTCGACGAGCCTTCTGTCCGGAAAAAAGTCCTCGAGTTTGACTCTCCATCTTTTGCGAGGATACTTTTTAATATCCCTGCTATTCATTGTGTCTCTTGCATCTGGCTGCTTGAAAATCTACACAGGATTAATGAAAGCATTATCAAATCAGAAGTTAACTTCTCGGCAAAGACTTCCAGAATTGATTTTAACCCGGAAAAAATTTCACCGGCCCAACTTGCGCAACTGCTCGCTTCATTGGGCTATTCACCCCTTATCTCGTCACCAAATGGCACGAAGAGCGAAGTATTTATAGATAACAAATTATTGATAAAGCTGGCTGTCGCAGGTTTTGCTTTTGGGAATGTCATGCTTCTCAGTTTTCCTGAATACCTGGGTTTGGGGAAATCGGAAGAGTCATTGGGAACTATGTTTGCCTATCTGAATATCGCCCTTGCTATTCCAGTCATGCTCTTCAGCGCAAAAGATTATTTCATTAATGCCTGGAAAAGTTTTAATCAACGTCAACTCAATATTGATGTTCCGATCGCAGTAGGATTACTGGCACTCTTTCTACGGAGTTTGTTTGAGATCCTCACTCATACCGGACCTGGATACCTTGACTCACTTACCGGGCTTGTATTTTTTCTTCTTATTGGTCGCTGGTTCCAGAATAAAACGTATGAAACCCTGGCCTTTGACCGGGATTATACTTCTTACTTTCCATTAGCCGTACAGAGACGGGAACGAGATCAATGGATACCAACTGTGATTCATGATCTCGATCCATTGGATCGGATAAAGATCCGGAACCTCGAAGTAGTTCCTGCCGATAGCGAGTTGGTCTCCGAAAAAGCCTTTATAGACTATAGTTTTGTCACAGGCGAAGCGAGGCCTGTCAAAGCATTATTGGGCGATCTAGTCTATGCTGGTGGCCGATTGATTGGACAACCCGTTGAGCTCATTGTAAAGAAGAGAACTTCACAAGGACACTTAACAAGTCTCTGGAACAATCCTGTTTTTCAAAAACCAGAAGAGCGTGGTTATCGCAAAACCATTGATAAGGCTGCGAAGTACTTTACGATCGTAGTTCTGGCACTTGCTCTTCTCACCAGCATTGTATGGTATTTTTATGATCCAGCGCGGATGTGGCTGGTGCTGACTTCTGTGCTAATGGTTGCCTGTCCTTGTGCTTTGGCATTGGCAGCGCCCTTTACGTTTGGTTCCTATCTCAGGATTTTCGGTCAGAATAAACTATATTTCAAGAATGCCGATGTTGTTGAGCGAATGGCGTCGATTGACACGGTGGTTTTCGATAAAACCGGCACCGTTACGTTTACAAAAAATCCAAAAGTCATTTTTACCGGAAATCTGTCTCAAGATGAAACCGCGTGGATCAAAAAACTAACCAGTTACTCCACGCATCCATTAAGTAGCCTTATCTCCCGTTCCCTCCATGGACACAGCGAAGTCTTAATAAAAAATTTTGAAGAATATGCTGGTCAGGGAATTGAAGCGGTAGTTAATGGTCTTGCGATTAGAATTGGGTCTGCAAATTTCGTTGGAATCGAAAGCAAGGTTGCAAAAAGCACAGTGGTGTTTGTTTCCATTGATCGTGAGGTGCGGGGATATTTCTCTATTAGCATTTCTATCCGGAAAGGCCTGGAAGAGATGATCCCACAGCTCGGTGATAAATGTTTCGCCCTTCTCTCCGGTGATAATTCTTCCGACAAAGATGAAATGACCTTACTCTTTGGAGATAAGGTTGAATTAATCTTCAACCAAAGTCCTGCTGATAAACTTAATTTCATCAAAGATCTTCAGCAGCAAGGAAGAAAAGTAATGATGGTAGGCGATGGACTTAACGATGCCGGAGCATTAAAACAAAGTGATGTTGGTATTGCAGTAAGTGATGATACATCCGTATTTACTCCAGCCTGTGATGGAATTCTTCAGGGAGACAAGATCGGTTCTCTTGATCAGTTTCTGGACCTGGCCAAAACATCTTCTTTCATCCTAAAGTCAGGATTTGCTTTATCGTTTATGTACAATGCAATCACCTTATCATTTGCAGTTTCCGGAAATCTTACACCCTTAATCGCTGCGATACTTATGCCAATCAGTAGTATCAGCGTCGTTTTATATTCCACCATGGCAGTCAGGTATATATCCTCGAAAAAATTGACTCTCTAAATCACAATATTATGTACATCGCCGCAGAAGAAGCCATCAACCTTATCCAATCGGGTAATCGGGTATTTATTCACGGTGGCGCAGCAACGCCTCTTGTTATGCTGGAGAAGCCTGCCGAAAACGCTTCAAAATTTTCCAATGTTGAGATTGTCAGTATAAGCCTCCATGGGAAAATCAGAATTACCGATAAGGCATTCCGGCAAAACTTCCGGATCAATTCACTCTTTGTTTCTGAAAACATCAGGGAAGCGGTCAACGACGGACGCGCTGATTATGTGCCTATATTCTTAAGTGAAATTCCTGGCTTGTTCAGAAAAGGAATATTGCCCATTGATGTAGCGATTGTGCATGTTTCACCGCCGGACACACATGGTTATTGTTCATTGGGAACGTCCGTAGATATTGCCATGGCTGCTGTCAAGAATGCTAAAAAAGTAATCGCACAGGTAAATCCACGCATGCCAAGAACATGGGGCGACGGTATTATAAATGTCAGCGATTTCGATGCAATGGTTTGGGCTGAAAAAGAGCTTACCGAAGTTTTGCAAGGCGGCAGAAGTGAGATAGCAGCCCGCATTGGCGTGAATTGTGCTGAACTTGTAGAAAATGGTGCAACGATCCAGACAGGCATTGGCTCCATTCCAGATGCGGTATTAGCAAGCCTTATCAACCATAAAGAACTTGGTGTTCATACCGAAATGTTTTCTGATGGCATCATTCCCTTATTGGAGAAGGGTGTGATCACTAACCAGCACAAGAAAAAGCACCGTGGAAAATCCGTGACTTCTTTTATCCTCGGAAGCCGTGCGCTCTACGACTACGTGGATGATAATCCTTCTATTGCAGTGCTTGGAATTGATTATGTAAATGATACCTCTGTCATTCGCACCAATCCAAAAGTAACAGCGATCAATAGTGCTATC
>JANYDR010000018.1 GCA_025363495.1 Cyclobacteriaceae bacterium
TCAGCTCAAAATAATTCGTAACGCCGATGTTGTTTGTGTACGGAACTGATACTGTACTGTCCTTGGGCTGATTATAAAAATAAAGACTGTATTCGGCGAGGATTGAATACCATTTATTCACAACGTGTAGATAACCGGCAGAACCAACGCTTAGATAAAAATTGAGTTCATACTCTTTGCTCCAGTAGGTTGAATAATCGGCATAAGCGCCCGACTTATGATAATAGGAGATACCGGGGGCAAGGCCGAATTGACTGATGTTAAATGTACTATTGTCGGCAACAATATTGCTGTTGTATCCAAGCCGTATCGCCATTTGAGATTTTTCTTTGGCTGGCTCTGATCTTATCAGACTGTCAATCAAATCAAAAACACCAAGAGAGTCTTCGTGAGTGAAGAAATCATTAAGGGAGTCCAGGGTTAGTTCGATTTTTAGCAATGAAGAATCAGCCTGTTGGCCATAGGAGGCAAAACACGCTATCAGAGTCAAAACTAAAATCGCGAGGGCTTTTTTCAAGCTCAATCAGATCATGGTTTGTTTCTTCGCAGGCGTTGATTCTTGTCCTTGAAATTTTCCTTGCGTTCCTGCAGCGTCCTTCGCTGTTGTAACTGGTTGAGAATAAGTTGACGGAACTCTTGTTCCGCCTTTCGTAAACTTAATAGTTGCTGAGCTGAGATCACATTCATGATTCTGCCAGAATAATCCTTTTCAAGATCTACTTCATCTTGTCTCAATTTAAGACCGAGCTTAACGAGGTCCTTTTCTTTATTTGGATCAGGCTTGTTGGGATCAATCTGTTGCTGGGCCTGGCGAAATTCCTGACGTTTTTCCATTCGCTTTTGGGAGAACTCATTGTAAATGGGCCAGAATTTTTCAGCTTGTTCTGGTGTCAGGCCTAGCCGGTTGGTGATCAATCCAATTCTGGCGGCATCTACTTTTGCCCGAACTTTAGGGTCTACAGTTTGTGGAACGTCCTGCGGTACATTTTCTTCTTGCTGGGCAAATACAACTCCAGAGGAGAAGGCCATTAAGAAAACGAACAGTAATTTTTTATATGATTTCATACTTAGAAATAGTCAACTTTGAGTTCATCCGAAATATTTTCCAGTTCTGTGGCATCAATGGTTATCTCCATTGAGTCTTCATGTATCGCTGTGGCTTCGTTGCTATCGAGTTGAATACTTTCAAGCAAGTCATCCGAGCTTACATCACTGTCATCCAGATAAGCGACCAACTGCTCTGAGTCAATGGAAGCCAGTAGATTTTCAGTGGACTGAGCTCCTGGTTGGTTGAAGTAGAACACGGAAGCTATCCCAATGACAAGTACTGGCAATGCATACTTCAAGCTAACGCGAAAATAGGATATCCATTCCGGTTCCCTTTTAACGTCGGTCACACGTGACTGAATGATGCCTGGGAGGCGGTCAAAATAGCCCTCCGGGGCTTCAAAAAAGTCTTTTTTCGGTATGTCCTCAAGTTTTTTCATTTCCTTGTTATTTGACTGTTTAAGACTCTAAAAGTTTAATCGTTTTTCAAAAATTCCTCTATTTTCTTTACTGCATGATGGTAGCTGGCCTTTAAGGCTCCTTCAGATGTGCCTGTCACAGAAGCCATTTCCTCATAGGGCATTTCTTCATAATATTTTAGGTTGAACACAAGACGTTGTTTATCAGGTAAGGTTAATAAGGCTTTCTGAAGTTTCTTTTGAATTTCATCGCCTCCCATAGAAGGTGAGGAGTCTATTTTGGATGCTAGCTCGCGGTCCACGTCTTCAACCGGAACAAAAAACCTGCGACGCTTTTTATTCAGAAATGTTAGTGATTCGTTGGTGGCAATCCTGAATATCCAGGTGTATAGTTGAGAGTCTTCACGGAAACTTTCTATGGATTTGTGAACTTTAATGAAGACTTCCTGAGTGATATCATCAGCGTCATCGTGATCGATAACCATTTTGCGCACCAGACCATAGACTTTTGCTTGGTACGAACGTACCAGCATATTAAACCCGTAGTTACGGGTTTCGGGGTTCCGTATTTTGGCTAAGAGTTCTTTATCGTCCAAGG
>JANYDR010000078.1 GCA_025363495.1 Cyclobacteriaceae bacterium
ATACATGGGCGTCGGTCGCAACCTGGCCTACCGCAAAAAGCTTTTTTTTGAAAGCAAAGGTTTCAACACCCACCTTAATATAACGGGTGGTGATGACGATCTCTTTGTGAATGAGCATGCGACCAGAAGCAATACCTCAGTAAGTATTGGTCATGATTCACTGGTCTTGTCCTTGCCCAAGGAGTCCTGGAAATCTTTTTTTTATCAAAAACTCCGGCATCTTTCCGTCGGGAAGCATTATAAATTATCGGACAAAATCGTGCTTGGCTTTTTTTCCGCGACCTGGATACTCACGTGGTTCTTTGTTTTTCCGCTTTTATTTTTCCCTGAAACTTTTTATTTGTTCTTGTGGACAGGTTTTTTGCTCCGGGAAATACTGCTGATGGCCGTTATACATCGTTCTTCCCGGTCGATGGGGGATGCGTTTGAGACGTGGAAAACGCCTTTTTTAGATTTTAATTATGCCATTTACTATCTTGGAACGGGTCTTGGAGCATTCGTCTCCAAACGAGTACGATGGAAGAATTAGAAAACAGATTTTCGTCAAAAGCGCTGGAAGATTTCCAGCTTATCGATCGCGCCGTTGCCGGTGACGACAAGGCTTTTGCCAAATTGCTACAGCGCTACAAGCGACCTGTGTATCACATGATTTTAAAAATGGTTCGTAATGTAGATGATGCGGAAGATCTGATGATCGAGTCGTTTGCAAAGGCATTTAAAAGCCTTCACCGTTTCAAAAAAGATTTTACGTTCAGCACATGGTTATTCCGGATTGCTACCAATAACACCATCGACTTTATCCGCAAGAAAAAGATAAATACACTCAGCATCGAGAACAGCTACACAGATGACGATGGTCAGTCTGTTTCAATTGATGTTAAAGATCTTAATCCAGATCCAATGGAGGAGGCGATCAAATCGCAAAAGGAGGAACTGATCCAGGTATTCGTTGGAATGTTGCCCGCTAAATATCAAAAGTTAGTAAGGCTTCGCTACTTCCATGAATTGTCATATGAGGAGATTGCTGTGGAGCTGGAAGCACCTCTTGGAACGGTGAAAGCGCAACTTCACCGCGCACGCGAGTTGATGTATGATCTGGTAAAGAATAAGAAAGAGCACATTTAGTACCGAAAGCAGCCTCATCAGAATTTCTTAAACACATCGGGGCAGATAGCCTCTTGGTCAGCATTCCATCATTGCCCATGCGTTAGGAGATAGAATATTATAACTTTGCCGTCCCT
The DNA here is from genome assembly GCA_025363495.1 of Cyclobacteriaceae bacterium. Lineage (GTDB taxonomy): Bacteria > Bacteroidota > Bacteroidia > Cytophagales > Cyclobacteriaceae > ELB16-189. Next base: position 1,242 of record JANYDR010000078.1, read on the forward strand.
AGCACCCCTTCCAACTCAATTTTCAATGAGATCGGCCCTTTTGTCCATTTTGATGCTTTTTTCCATTGATTTATTCAGTCAGGGTAACACGGTTGACAGCGTTGTGCTGCGTGTGGAAAAAGCCAGGACCGTCCGGGAAAAGATTGAACTACTCAATAGTGCCTCTTCATTAATGGTAAATGGTGATCTTAAAAGAAGCTTTGATTATGCACAAAGAGCGGAGAAGCTCGCTGTAGAATCAAAGGATGATATTGGGTTGGCGCATGCTGTTCTAAATAAAGGTAAGTACTATACACGGGTTGGTATGTACGAGGAGGTGGTGAAAAATTACATTCTGGCGTTGGAAATCAGTGAGAAGAAATCTGATGAATCATTGAAAGGTTTGGTATATAAGGTCATAGGGAATAATTATTATTTCAAGCAGGACTATAAATTGGCGATGCAGTATTATAAACGAGCATTAACCATCAATCAAAAATTCAAAGATGAAGAGACCGCTGCTGATTTATTGAATAACATCGCACTGATCTTTATTGAGTCAAAGCAACTTGATTCTGCGTTAATCTATTTGCAAGGTGCTGTTATTCCGTATGGGAAATTAAAAAAGCCTGGTAAGCTGGCCAACACGCTTTTGAATATTGGATTGGTAAAGGCTGAAGATAAGCTGTACAATGAGGCTATTGAATATTATAAGAAAGCACTGTCGATCGATCAATCAATTGGATTAGCACTTCAGGAGGGAGTCTGTCTAAATAACATTGCCTCAGCACTGATTAAGCTGGGAAAATATGGCGAGGCAGATGGTTATTTAAAGAGAGCTCTCACTATTGGGCAAAGAGAAAATTTCAAGTCTCTTCTCGTAAATGTTTATATAAATCTTGCTGTCATTCGAAGGGATGGGAAGGATTTTCCTGCAATTATGGAGCATCTTCTGGAAGCAAAGGACAGCCTTTATAGTGAACAAAACAGCAGGCAGATCGAAGAGTTGCGCACTAAATATGAATCAGAGCAGAAGGAAAGAGAGAATCAGCATCTCCTCCAGGAGTCAGCGCTAAATGAGAAGCAGCTGATGTTTGCGCGCTATCTCATTTCTTTCATTGCACTTTTTTCAATTGTAGTTACGGGACTGGCGATTATCTATTACAGGTCATGGGTTCAAAATAGAAAAGCCAAAAACGAGTTATCGCTTTTGAATATTCAAATTCATCAACAGGCAAAAGAGTTGGTGAGAGCCAACGAAGAAATTGCTGCTATGAATAAAAATCTTCACGGCCTTGTGGGAGAGAAGATTTCCAAAATTATTGAGCAAAACGACCGGCTTGATGAATATACTTTCCATAATTCTCACAGGGTGCGCGGCCCCCTTACCAGAATTTTAGGTCTCATAAGTCTGGTGAAGATTGGTGCCATTAAGGAGGAGGAAATTGGATTTTTACTCAATGAAATTGATAATGCGTCGCACGAACTGGACAACGTGCTGAAAGAGATCAATCATTCTCTCAGTAGCTCAGAAACGCAAGATTGAAGGTAACTGCAACGTTAATTTTTTTCCGGCAGATACCCGGTTCTGATCAGATCATCGTCGCTGATTTCTAATTTTTCCTTTAAATCCAGACATTGGCGTAGTAACGTTTCATTTGAAATCATACCGGTCTGGTCAAAGGCTTCAATTTCCACATACAATTTATTTTCAGCAGTCGTGTCGAGATGGATTTTAATTGTGTCCAGGAAATAGATCTTTCTTTCTTTTTCAACAATACCGATGACGGCGTGGTTTTGAAAAAGTAATGAAACTTCTTCTTCTGTGGGATTTACATCATATCGATAAACTGCGGTTTTTTCCAAACCTTTTTCTTGAGTCCTTTCGTAATGTGTTATTAGATTTTCAATTGTTCCCCGCCGGAGTTTAAGCTTGCCATTGGAAGTGTTGAAGTAAGTATCTTTTTGATTATCAACTCCCAGGAATGTTGCACCCAATTTTTTTAAAATGATTTCGATTTTCATCAAACTGTTAGCCTTAGCTTTAAGGGTATAGTCCTTATAGTTCATTCTTTCGGGCACAATGGATGACTATTAAACAGCTTTTTTATTTTTCACAATCATAACGCTGCCTTGCCAATCGCTGACGGCTATTGGATTCTCAGGGATTGTTTGAACAAACTCATCGACTGCTTTAGTCACACCTCCCCAGTTGTGATTATAATCGTGAATTATTATAACTCCGCCATTTGACAGTCGTGGATAGAAATACTGAAGCCCAGCGAGTGTTGGTTTATACAGATCGGCATCGAGGTGAACGAAAGCATATGTCTGGTGAGGCAGATTTTCAGTAGTGACCGGGAAATATCCTTTATGAAATATAATATTATTATTTCCATCAATGAACTTCATTACAATTTCTACTCCGGTATCGGAGAAATCAATTGAGTGCCACGGGTTTGAAGAATCCTCATGCAGAATGTCTTTTTGATCGAAGCCTTCAAACGTATCGAACAGATGAAAATTCCTTGAAGGATCGATTTCGTGGATCATTCTGGCAGTCTCGCCTTTATATACACCGACTTCTGCAAAAGATCCAATGATTGATTCTTTTTTAAGTCTTTCAATTTGAAGCCAAAAGGTATAGAAGCGAACTTTATCCCGATAGAATCGTTCAATTTTTTTCAATTTTTTGGAAATCCTGTCTTGTCTTACAGCTTCATCCCACGCGTATGGTTTGCTTATTTTGTACGACCAGTTTGTTTCCACGAATTTAAATCCCAGGTAGAGAAATATGAGGACAAGGATTCCGTTCGTGAGTTGGAGCAAGCTGAAGGCAAGTATCATTTTAAAGTCTTATTGATGTGAAATAAGTAATCGTGCTGCTAACGTTATTAAGTTAGCGAAAGTGCTTAGGCAGTTTCACGCAAAGTCCGCAAAGTTAGGTCGCAAAGAATCGCAAAGCCATATCTTACCTTACTTTTTGCGCTCTTTGCTTTCTTTTGTGCTCTTTGCGTGACACCTTTAATGCAAAAGCAAAAAAAGTTTCTTAACATAATGACATTTCGCTACGGCATCAACCGACAAGTTTCAAACTGTTCGGTCGCACTCACCACCTGTAACTTGTAACTTGTAACTTGTAACCTGTAACCCCTTAAAACACTTCCCCTAGATTCACAAAGAATCCCTGCGAACCGCCCGCACCGAAACCATAGTCGATTGCGACATTGGTTTTCGAATGTTTGTTGAACTTTAATCTCATGCCAAGACCCGCTGCCGGATTTACGGTCTGGAACGTATTGGAGGGCCACTCAGAATAACTTTGAACGTTGCCAAACACAACACCTCCGAACAATCCGTTTCGTGATATTTTGAAACGATATTCAGTTTCGAAGTAAAGCATATTCTTTCCGCGAAAGCGACCTTGAATATATCCTCGTCCAAGATTGTTGTAAGGGTCCCATCCTGTGCTGGGAAGATCGAGATAAGGAGGATTGCCTGCCAGCGTAAGCCAGTTATAATTCCAGAAGGCCAATACATTTTCGCTGTTTTGAGGGAACCTCACATATTTTCTAATGTCAACGCGCAGGGATTGCCAGTTTTGATCACTTCCCAACGCAGTAAAGTTCGGTCGATATAACACATTCACGTACATTCCTTTATCAGGATTAATTGAATTGTCACGATCGTCATAGAGTACGTTGAAGTTGACGCCGGAAGACACAGATTTGGTTCCGAGCCCGTAAAGTTGAGAGTCAGAAACAGCTTGCGGATTGTCACTTGTCTCTGTGATGTTCCAGTGATAATCAAGACTGTACCCAATGCCGGCATAAAGATTTTTCCTTACATTTTTCAAAACAGTTTGATAAAGCCTGATGTAGGAATAATCCTGATCAAAAGAATTGTCTGATGAAGTTTTTCCACCTAAGCCGAAGGTTGCCTGTGGATATTTAAGGTAGCGCCAATCAGTGACAATATTATAACCGTTGTTTTTTGTCCAGATATTTCCCTGCATGTGAGTGATCAACTGTTGATTCTGGGTATAGACAACATCGGAAAAAATGTTTGACAGTTTAGCATCATCGGATTCCGATGTATAGAACGCAGCATTGCTGGCGATAATGGCGGCGAACCCTGTTGAAAGTGTATAACCAAGGCCTGGCGCAACCGAAATATGGATCCGACCTGTTTTAGCTGAGACTGTGTTATGCTTTGCCTCACCAGGACTCTTTATTAAGTGGGCCAAAATATCAATGATATCTTTTTGGCTTGTTAGGGTTTTTTTTTCCTTTTTTGAAAGCGTGTCCGGAGCTACCTGGATAATATCATTTTGGCAAAAAGCATACCCACCCGATAAGGCAATAACGGAAAACAGGGACAGAGCCTTGATCATCAATCGCATAGGATACTCTTTCCCCTTGATAAGAGCTTGTTAGACGGGGTCAAGTTAAAATGGTTTAACGTCAAAAGACTCAAATTTCGTTCATTCGATACTAGTAACCTCTATTTGGAGACGAAGAAGGAATTATTCATGCTAAACAGAAAAAAGCATGCCGCCGTGAGACGACCCTAGTTGATTGTTGTCAGGTTTTCTTGAAGGTATTTTTAAATATAGGTATTGGGCACCAGGTATTAGGCATTAGGTACTAGTAGATTCTCAAGAATTGTGGCCGTCATCGACGCCGTGGGACAAAACTATTTAAATACTGATTTCAAATAAACTTAACGAGGCATTCTGATAGTGCTTTGGAAGATCAGCTGCTGTGCCCAGTGTGGTCAGGCCTAAAAATTTGAATCCGCAGGAGACGTAATAATCAATTAACTTTTGATTGTCACCGAACGTATCCATCCGTATAAACTTTTTTTCATGCTGCTTTCCAAATTCTTTAGCCCAGGCAACGATATCTTTTACAAAAAACCTCCCCCGATGTTGTGAATGTGTAACAATGCGATGAAGGTATATTGATGGCTCCGCATCCTTTTCCTTCCATATTATCGGATCATTGTAGGTAATGGCGAAAATGCAAACAATCCGGTCATCAATAACAAGTTTCCATTGACGATTTTCGTGAATTTCTGTTTCAATCATTTTCCTGTCAAACGGCTGCCAGTGTTTGGTAAAAACTTTTTTTTGGTGCTCGATGGCAGAAGTGTAAAGATTTATGATTGCATCGAGGTCAGTGAGGGTGCTGGGCTGAATCATGGGAAAGCTTAAAGCCGAAATTTGAAAATTGAAATTGGAAAGCTTGAGTTGTCAAGGTGATAAATTTCATTCTCTAAATATAACTTATCCCCGAAATTGTAGGAGAAAATTCCGACCTCAGTTTCTCCAAGCTTTCAGCTTTCTGCTTTCAGCTTTCTGCTTTAAGCTTACTCAAAACATTCATGTACCCTTTTCACTGTCTCTTCTGAGTCCGCCATGATCAGCAGATGGTCTTTATCCTGAATGATAGTATCCCCGTCAGCAGTGAGGTACTTGTCGTCACGGTGAATCAAAACAATAAGGGCTGTCTTGGGTAGCCTCAGTTGAACAACGGCTTTTCCAATGGCAGGAGAGTCTTCCTGAATATCCAGTTCAACGAGCTCTGACCTGGAATCATCTTTAAGTTCTATATCCAGAGGAAACCTTCTTTTTAATTTGGGAGGTACACTGACGTGCAGCCATTTTGCCATTAATGGTAAGGTTGTGCCTTGCAGTAATATCGACGAAAGAGAAATAAAAAATACAAGGTTGAAGATGGTATCCGCATAATGAATGTGCGCCAGAAGCGGATAGGTTGCAAACACGATCGGCGCAGCGCCACGCAAACCTACCCATGATAGGAATAATTTCTTCCTAAAATTTAAATCATGTGAAAAGGAGAGAGCTACGAATACAGATAACGGACGAGCAATAAAAATCAGGAACAGAGATATTAAAATTCCCTTTGGGATAATGGCAACCATTTGCAATGGAAACACTAACAGTCCAAGAGTGAGAAACATTACAATCTGCATCAACCAGGCTTGTCCGTCATAGAATTTCATCAAACTTTTCTTATGAATGAAATTGCTATTGCCAAGAATGATGGCCGAAATGTATACTGCCAAAAATCCGTTGCCGCCAATTGAATCCGTAAATGAAAAAGTAAAGAAGACAAGTGAAAGAATCAATACGGGATAGAGCCCGGCAATATCCAGCTTGATTTTATTCAGGACCCAGATCATGATCCTTCCGAAAACATATCCGCTTCCTGCACCCAGTGCCATTCCAATGAAGAATTTTGGGATAAGGCTTAGAATGGAAGCATCTTGTTCCTTAACCAGATAGATAAAACTAATGGTCAGGAAATAAGCCATCGCATCATTGCTGCCGCTTTCGAATTCAAGCAACGGACGTAATGTTCCTTTTAATCCAATGCTTCGTGAACGAAGAATGGAAAACACGGCCGCTGCATCGGTAGACGAAACGATGGCTCCCAATAATAATCCTTCAGGAATTGAAAATCCCAACAGGTAGTAACAGAAAATTCCCACCAGCATCGCTGTGATAAGAACTCCTATTGTGGAAAGTGAAATGCCATTTTTCAAAACAGGTTTTACACTTTCCCATTTTGTATCTAAGCCGCCGGAGAAGAGAATGAAGGTAAGCGCTACTACACCAAGGAATTGTGCAATCTTCGGATCGTTAAAATAGATTCCACCGGGTCCATCCGAGCCGGCCAGCATTCCAACGATAAGGAATAGTATCAGCGTGGGAATACCAAACCTGAAAGATGTTTTACTGGCAATAACGCTGATAAACAACAGGACGGAGCCGAGGAGCAGGATGTTTTCAGCAGTGAGGGACATGGGTAAATTTATTTGAGGTCGAAGACACTTCTACATTTTACATTGAGTGTTTGTTATTTTAAATTATTGACCTGGGAATTTCCTTCATTCAAAATGAAAAACTATAAACACTCAATGTAAAATGTGAAAGTTGATTTCTGATATTTAAAAAATCTGGGTCACCTGCTCATAGCAATATAGGCCAGAATCATCATAAGCACCATCGCTATTACAAACCACAAACGCTTGATCAGGTCAATTATATCTTTCATATCCATTTTGGTTTAGCGGCAGAGGATACCGGTGAGATACATCTCTGCAGCAGATTAGAAAATTATTAAAATTCGATTTTAGATTTCGAACTATTAACTAAGGGGCATGAATGTTCACCACAACGTAGAAAGCGTGGCAGAGGTAACGTGTGGTAGATAGTGCTTCGGCTGTGAAGCATGTTATTTTATTCAGGTTAGTAGAAAAAACCGTCAGCGACTTGATAACATACGGGACCTGGGAAACTATTACAGAAAAGCTTGTTTGATCGGATGATTCAATGAATTGTATAGGATTGCCGCACTCGGCATACTTTATGATGGGATTGCCGGAGTTGGTATAAAAAGGTCTTGCTGCCACTGCAGACGCATAAAATGCCATAATGGAAATGGCCAGCACTCCAAAAAGTATGGCGGCCAATTTTCGAATATGGATGAAGTGTATTGTCATTTTAGTTATGCGGCGAATATAAATATTTCACTTTCGGCCCGCGGTTTGGAGGAAATTTGTATTCTTTTAAACCTTCAAGATGGAATTGAATACCAAAGTTAGTCCGAAATCTTTATTTTTTTATTCACTTTTTGCGGCAAGGGATTACTGCTTTCCATACTTTTATGAATTCAAGAAATTAAAAGCGTGCAATCCTCTGCTATCATTCCCCATTACTTTCCCAACCTCACCGAAAAGCAACTCAAGCAGTTCGCCGACCTCGGTCCGCTTTACAAAGAATGGAATGATAAGATCAATGTCATTTCCCGAAAGGATATTGATAATCTATATGTCAATCATGTTCTTCATTCACTTGGGATCGCCAAAGTAATTTCATTCATGCCAAACGCCGACGTTTTGGATGTCGGAACAGGAGGAGGATTTCCAGGTGTGCCACTCGCTATTCTTTTTCCACAAACTAAATTTCATCTGGTGGATTCTATTGGTAAGAAGATTACCGTCGTAAAAGAAGTGTGTCAGGGATTGGGGCTAACCAACGTTCTCGCTGAACAAAACCGTGCCGAGCAACTGAAGAAGAAATATGATTTTATTGTGAGTCGCGCGGTAACACAAATGCAGGAGTTTCATGGCTGGGTGAGTGCAAAAGTGAAAGACAAATCCCTTCATACTTTAGATAATGGTATTCTCTATTTAAAGGGTGGCGATCTTGATGAAGAGATGTACAAACTGAAGAGACCGTATAGTCTTTACGACCTCCAAACTTTTTTCGGGGAAGATTTTTTCGCAACCAAAAAAGTGGTTTACATGCCACTATAACGATTTTTTAGGCTGAAAAGCGGTATTTTTTTAAGATTGTTGCATTCGGTATTGTTTTTTTTCTTAACCTTGCTGCGATGAGAAAAGCAGTTGCCTTATTCTTTCTCTTTATAATCACGCTAAACATAGCGGGATACTATCTCGTTTTCGAAGGCTGGAAGTACCATAATTCTGTCACATGGTCCTTTGATCAGGATAATTCCAACACAGAAGAAGTAATCATAAAGCTTCCAATGAATATTCCATACGCTACCCAGGATAAAGACTGGGAAAAAGCCGACGGGGAATTCGAGTATCAAGGAGATACTTACAGAATGGTTAAGCAAAAGGTTACTATGGATGCTGTCTACATTGCCTGCGTGAAAGACAATGAAGGCAGCAAGATTAATCAGCAACTTGAAGATTTAGCTCAAACATTTACTGATAATCCAGTCGGTGCAAAGCAAAGTCTAAAGTCAGTTCCAGGCTTTATTAAAGAATACGTTTCAAACGTAATATCAGTTAAACCTTCTGTGGTTGGCTGGTCAGTAGAGGTCGCCTATATCGCAGCACCTCAATCTCTCGTACCTTCATTTTCTGCTTCGATCGTTCATCCTCCTGAACGTATCGCCTAATTAAGAACATCTGTTGCTTTTGTAGTTCTCCTTTCAACAGGAAACACTTTAAGTAATCATTGATGTTCTGACAGTATTCTGCTGTCGCTGCTTTTCATTTCAATACTTTTTTTGAGTTGATGAATTGCAGAATCCCCTGAAACCAATTTTTCTATAATATATGAAGCGATTTTACTTATTTATTTTTTCACTCTTTGCGATTGGTGCACAGGCACAATCGTTAACCGATGGCTTGTTGATGCCTAAGGGTAGCTTTTGTACAGGCTTATTGTACACGCACGATCAATGGAAAAACTATTGGGAAGGCGGATTGAAACGCGATAATCAGAACATCGGTACGATCACTACCCAAACTGTGACATGGATGGGTAACTACGGTGTAACTGACAGATTAAACATCATTGCCATGGTGCCTTACGTAAAGACACAATCTAGCACTGGTACACTTCATGGTTTGGAAGGGTTACAAGATCTGTCCGTATCAGCCAAGTACCGTTTTTTTGCAAAAGACTTTGAGAAAAGCGGGTTGCGTTTCTTCGCAGTGGGAACTGCCTCAACGCCTCTGACAAATTACGTGATTGATTTTCTTCCCCTCTCTATTGGATTGGGAAGTACCAACTTCACAACACGACTCACCGGGAATTATCATTTGGAAAGCGGCTGGTACATAAATGCTTCCAGTGGCTACACAATGAGAAGCAATGTTAATCTTGACAGACCAGCCTATTACAGCGATGGTCAACTCTATTCTACCAACGAGGTAAAAATGTATAACACATTTGACTTCTCGACGATGGTAGGTTATTATAAAAACGGAATTCAGGCAGAAGCCTTTTATTCTCAGCAAAACACATTAGGCGGTGGCGACATTCGTCGTCAGGATATGCCATTCGTTTCAAACCGAATGAATTTTTCCAAAGCAGGAGCATTGCTCATGTATTATTTGCCGAAACCTAAAAACCTTGCTGTGCGGGCGTCTTTCTCTTATGTAGTTGACGGACGCAATGTTGGTCAGGCTACAACCTTTATGGGTGGACTGCTTTACACGATTCATTTTTCTAATAAAAACGAAACTATAGTTCCAAAGCCATGAAATTGAAAACATACTCTACAATTGCAATTCTGTTTTTTGCATTGGTACTCCTTCCAATGAGTTGTAAGGATGTTAGCACAAAAGAAGTTCTTGTAGCACAGGCGCCCACAAACATTGATCCAACAGCGGGCACATGGACGTATGTCTTCCTGACTCCAGCGAATATAACAGCGATTGCACCCGCGCTTCCAACGGCTGTAACCTCTGCTGCCTACTTAGCAGAACTCGCGAAGATTAAAGATCTTCAAAGTAAATTGACTAATGCTCAACGTCAGGCCATTCAATACTGGAGTGTTGGAGGGGTGTTACGTTGGAATCAGATCTTCCGCGAGCTGGTTGCACGTTATAATCTTCCTCCTGCACCTAATGCTGATGGAAGTTATCCCGCGCCTGATTCAGAAAATCCTTTTCAAGATCCTGCATTTCCATTTTCAAATCCACCCTACGCAGCGCGTGCCTACAGTTATGTGACAGTCGCACAATACGACGCATTAAAGGCTGCATGGAACTATAAATATTTGCCAGCCTATAACAGGTCTGCACCATACAAAGTGGATGCAGGTATTCAGCCCTTGATGCCACAAACAGATTTACCTGCCTATCCTTCAGAAGATGCAGTGATGTCAGGTGCGGCGGCTGATATGTTGAAAGCACTTTTCCCTGCAGCCGTGGAAGAGATTACAAGAAAAGCAGGGGAGCAACGCAACGCAGCGCTCTGGGCCGGCAAGGCTACTGACAGTGATATTGCTGCAGGCCTTGCACTTGGAAAAGCAGTTGCAGCGTTATTTGTTACTCGTGCTGGCGGAGATGGAATGAAGGCCGCTATCGGAACGAAACCACAATGGGACGCATTGAAAGCAAATGCAACTAATCGTGGAGACATTGCATGGTTGAGCCAGGATTTGCCTCCTCGTCCTCCGATGCTCCCATTCTTCAGTGGAGTAAAGTGCTGGAGCATGACGCCACAAAACGTTATTGATGTTAGACCTGCTGCACCTCCGCTTGCTAATTCTTCAGAAATGGCAGCAGAAATTGCTGAAGTAAAATATTACGCAGATAATATAGATCGTGATCGGATAGCGATTGTTCATAAGTGGGCTGATGGAGTTGGTACTTACACGCCTCCGGGACATTGGAATGATATTGCTGAGGAATACATCCGGGATGCAAACTTCAGTGAGGTTCGTGCGGCAAGAGCTTTTGCCCTGATCAACATGGCTTTGCATGACGCAGCAGTTTCATGCTGGGACACAAAATATTTTTATTTTAATGCGAGGGCAGTGCAATTAGATCCGTCTATCAAAACGACAACGGGTCTTCCTAACTTCCCTTCTTACGTTTCAGGTCATGCTACTTTCTCAGCATCAGCCGCAACCGTATTGGGCTATTTATTTCCTGCACACGCTGCTGATTTTACCACCATGTCAAATGAAGCATCGATGTCAAGATTATACAGCGCTATTCACTATCGCAAAGACTGTGTAACAGGAACAGATTTGGGTACTAAAGTGGCAGGCTACACAGTGAATTTTGCAAACACTGATGGAGCGGGCAATTAAAAGATAATGAAGAAATTCTGACCGTGTCGGGCACGGGCAGGACATAATTAAATACACGGTGTGTTTTAATTATTAATTGGGTAGACGGAGAGGGAGGGGTCTCTCTCCGTTCTTTTTTATGGCATATGTCGAATGTACGACTGCGTTTCTTTGCCACGGATTCTAAGACCCTGTCAGGTAATACAATATTTCTAACTTGATATCGATCACAACTCATCCCAACCTTTAAAGCTCATCTCATTATTTTCTCTTTGTTCTTTTTTGCCTTGATGCAAAAAAGAACCAAAAAAGATCAAGGCGGAAAAAGCCAGCCTGGTCCGGTAGGCAGGCTTCCCCGCTCAGTGCCATCACCCCACCCCGCTTTTCCGCCCAGCCAGCGCTCCTCGTAAACCCTTAAAGATTTTCAATGGTTATAAGATTCAAGATTACGGCAGTTTGAGGATGCCTCTAATTCAATAAATGCAAGCGACTGAAAGATAACCCCGCACTTCAATCGAAGGACCTCAATAAAATATAACTTTACAGAGTTGGATCAGTCCTTTTTCTTCCACTCGCTGTCTTGCCCATGCTCATGGATGATTAATCGAACGTTCCTAAAGTGTAGGCTTGTATTAAAGCTTTCAAAATAATAATCATTTTCAGTTTCTGCGTGAATTTGTATGTCTGGCAGGCCTGTGATTTTCGCGTAAAGTCTGCCATCCAACAACTTTATTAGAATCCTTGTTTTTTTATTTAACTCATAAGTGCCAACTTGTTTTTGTAGAATTTCTTTTGGTAGGTTGACTTCTTTTCTTGCTTTCCAATTATCATAAGGCATGTTGTATAAGATACAGGATATTCCCATTCCTACTGACCAAACATTCTGATCGTATGTTCCAAAATTATTGAGAAGTACGATGGTTATTTTTTGATCAGGATAGAAAATAAATTCTGACATGTATCCCGGATAGCCGCCTGAATGCTTTACGTATTTATTTCCAAGAAACTGTCCCGTTTGCCAACCGTAGCCATAATTATTGATCCTAGGAGTGAATGCAAGGATCCACGTTGCTTCTCTTAAAATTTTTTTATCGGATATGGCTTTTGACCATTTTGACAGATCATTGGTGGTACTATAGATGCTGCCGGCTGAAAACGCAAAGGTGGAGTCGTAGTGCTTGTATGAGACTGGTTCATTTTCACTCCAGAATTGATATCCCTGAGCTTTTGTTGACGTGGGCAGACCATTAAAATCAAAACCTGAATGGGTCATCGCAAGCGGATTAAAAATCATTTTCTTGACGACATTCTCATAGGACTCATTCGTTACCTTTTCAATAATGAGGCCCAAAAGGAAAAATGCCGAATTGTTATATCTATAATATATCCCGGGAGTAAAATCTAATGGCTTATCAATAAAGTATCCTAAATTTTACTTTTCGTTATTGGGTGATTGATAAGTGCAGAGTCCTCAACACCAACTTCACCTGTGAAATCGTAAATTCCAGATGAGTGTGTAAGGAGATGACTTATTTTTATTTTGGAGCCATTCGGGTAATCGGGAAAATATTTGAGAAGATTATCGTCTACGGAAAGTTTGCCTTCATCTTGTAATTTTAATATTACTGTTGCTGTAAATGTTTTTGTTATTGACAAAATAGGAAAACGAGTCTCGGGAGTATTCGGCTTTTTTGTGCTCATATTACTGAAGCCATATCCTATGTTAAGCAGAATGTCCCCATTTTGAATTACTAGTGCTACTCCATTAAATCTATGAGCATCGTTCGCTGAGGTAAGATACTCGTTCAGCTTTTTTGCAGTTAGCGAATCTGAATTTTGGCGTTGTCCTTGTCCTTTTGATTCGCAGAATAAGCTAATCAGAGCGATAAATGTTAAGGCTCCGGTAATTCTTTTCATAGAAGTCCCTTAATTTTTAGCTTAGGATTTAAGTACTTGAATATAGTCAACACTTCAAATTGATCTAACCACTCGTTACATTTAAATACCAAAGTGAGTTTTCAGCGCTATTAGAATCATCAGATTCCTTCTCCAAGCAACAATCCTCCATACGTTGCAGCTACACAAAGGAATAAGCTGACAGTAATATATAGAAAGGACGAAACGGTGAAACCATTCTGCAAAAGGATCAACGTATCATTACTGAAAGTTGAAAAAGTACTGAAGCCACCGCAGAACCCGACTGCCCAGAATAGTCGTGCTGACGGCGAGATAATTTGTTTATGATCAGCTAGTCCTATAATTAAACCTAAAGCAAAGCAGGCCACAACATTTACAACAAGTGTTCCCCATGGAAAATGATGACTATGCAGAGAGTTGATCCATTTGCCGAGGGAGAACCTTACTACGCTCCCGAGGCCGCCGCCAAGAAATACAATTAAAAGAGACTGCATAAAATTGGAATTTACCCCTTGATGTCGCCAAAATAAGCCATTTTATCTCGTACCTGTTTGTCTCAATCTACTGGATGGCTTAAATATTGTATTACCATCTACCTTTAACAAATGTTTTGGCAAAACCGGAAAAAATATAGGGTGCTTTTGCACATCGCGGGATGGCTTTTGTTCCTCTCGTGGCCTTTTTTATTTGACTCCCATGATCCCAATCGCCAGCCAAGGACGGTTACGTTTTGGATGCCGATGATCATCGGTAATTTAGTTCTACTCGTTTTTTTCTATTTGAATATCTATCTGTTGATACCGGCTGTTTTACGTAAAAGGGGCTGGCCGTTTTATCTTGGTACGGTATTGATTTGTTTTTTTAGCTATGCGTTTATTTCATATGAGCTTAGAAGAGAAATCTTTCCCCGTAGAATTAACAGGCCGGATCGCGAAATGACTCTTAGAAATAATGATAATGCCGTCAGGGATAGACCGTTTCCGCGAAACGAAAGCTTCCGCTCTCTTTACTTTTTTAGTCTTGCACCCTTTCTTCTTGTATTTGGAATCAGTACATCGCTAAAATTTTCGGATGACATTGCGGAGTTTGAGGAAGAACGAAAAGAAAAAGAGAATGAAAATCTGAAATCAGAGTTAGCACTTCTCCGCTCACAAATCAGTCCGCATTTTATGTTTAACGTCCTGAATAGCCTGGCAGCAATGGCGCGGAAAAAGTCAGAGCATATAGAAGAGGCGATTATTAATTTGTCGCAATTGATGCGCTATATGTTATATGAGTCTTCCATTGAAAAGACTACTTTAGGTGAGGAGTTGGATTATCTCAATAATTACATTGATTTGCAGCGACTGCGATTCGGAACATCCGTAAAGGTGCAGATTGAGAAAGGAACAGCTGATCTTCAATTGCCAATTGAGCCAATGTTACTGATTCCTTTTGTGGAAAATGCGTTCAAGCATGGAGTTGGGATGGTGAATCAGCCTGAAATTAATATCACTATTTCTACGCCTCGTCAATCAATTGATTTCAGGGTAAGAAATAAGGTAGGCGATACACAGGAAAAAGATCATACTCCAGGCATCGGTTTGCAAAATGTAAAGCGACGATTGGAATTATTATATCGAAATAAATTTTCGTTGAAAACAGGTCATGAGAATGGCTGGTTCGACGCTCACTTGGTTATAATGACTGCCGCATGAATGTACTGGTTGTTGATGATGAGCCCCTCGCAAGGGAACTGCTGGAAGATAACGTCAGTAAGGTTCCTTTTTTGAAATTGGTGGGATCATGCTCCAATGGTATTGAAGCGTTTGCCGCAGTACATGATAAGCAGATAGACCTTGTATTACTTGATATCCAGATGCCTGGCCTTACGGGTATTCAGTTTTTGCAAAGTATCAAAACGCCGTTGCTTTCAATTTTTATCACTGCCTACGAGAAATATGCGTTGGATGGATACTCTCTCGATGTGGTAGATTATTTACTAAAGCCGGTTTCATTTGAGCGCTTCTTGAAAGCCGTTACGAAAGCAAACGAAATTTATCAGTTTCGTAAGAACGGACCTGCTAAACATACTACCGACTTTATTTTCGTACAGGCAGATTATAATCTTGTAAAGATCCCCTTAATTGAAGTCAGTCATATAGAAGGATTAAAAGATTATGTTAAGATTCATCTCACTACGTCGACACGGCCGGTAATTACGCGCATGAGCATGAAGTCGCTGGAAGAGCTGCTGCCCGCGGAAAAATTCATGAGGGTCCACAAATCATTCATCATCTCTATTGATAAAATTATTTCTGTGCGAAAGGGCCGTATCAAGATTGGTCTTGTTGAAGTACCCTTGAGTGATAGCTATTCGGAGAAGTTTTATCAGTTGATACAGCCCGCGCAGAGTTAGGTAATTCCATCTAACAATATTCAATCTCACTTTTCTCAACTGGATGGTCGATCTCAGCAGCAAGTGAACTATTATCGAAGAAAAAAAGGCCGCCACGGATGACACGCCTGCCTGCCGGCGAGGCCATAACCGTCAGGCTAAAAGTCATCTAATGCTAAGTATTTGATGAGCAAATGGTAAATGCAATAGAATCCCCTTTGGGATTCGTTGTCCTTTTTCTCATTTTTAAGTTGTTTTAATTTTTAGAGGGGCGAGCTTTTTGTCGATTGCATTCGCCCCTTCTTTCTCTTCAAAGATACCTATTGAGAGAAAAGACTCCG
>JANYDR010000095.1 GCA_025363495.1 Cyclobacteriaceae bacterium
CCTTGGAATAAATATTGAGGGAAACCATAAAGTAAAAAATCTGACTCATAGCTTCTGGAGCTTCTCCATCTATAATATTCTTGGCAGAAAGAACCCTTATTCTATTTATTTCAAATCAGAAAACGGGGTAATAAACGGATATAAACTATCGATTTTCGGAGCCCCTATCCCTACCATTACGTACAACTTCAGATTCTAAGGGAATGAAAAAGTTTATATATAGAATTTCCACCTTCGCATTTATTCTTCTCGTCTGCTGTGTCGAGCCGTACGATATTCAATCTATCACAACTGATAATGCAATGGTCGTGGAGGGATTTATATCATCCGATCTCAAACAACATCAGGTAACGATCTCACGAACTTCTCAAATAAATGATGAAAAGTTTATAGCGGAAACGGGGGCAAAAGTCACAATCAAAGATCAAAATGGAACCACATTTCAGCTTAGTGAAGAGAAACCAGGAATCTATTTGACTAATCCAATAGCGGGAGTTGTAGGCAATCTTTACACACTAAATTTTACAACTAAGAACGGAAGACAATACACGTCAACAGAAGCTGAACTGAAGAATACCCCTCCGATAAAAGATATCTATGCTACATTTTCACCTGACCTCTCGATTGGTGAAGGATCGGGAGGCATTCAGATTTTTTTGGATGCGGAAGATCCAACAAAACAAACGCAATACTATCGCTGGGAATTCAAAGAGACATATGAAATCAAGACTCCCTTTCCGTCGACATTTGAGTGGCTTGGTGGAAGTAATGTAGTATTCAGGGATGTGCCAGTAGACCGATGCTGGGGAAGTGATTCTGCCAAAAGCATTCTTATTCATTCAACCCTTGGGCTTGATGAATCAAAAGTAACTGCCCAACTGATACAATCCATTCCGGGTTATTCGCCAAACATGAGGATACGGTACAGCATACTTATTCGCCAGTTTGCCTTGTCAAAAGATGCATACCTGTTCTGGAAAGCACTTAAAGACATAAATGAAAGTCAGGGAACGCTTTATGACCGCCAACCAGGAACCGTGCGCGGGAATATTTCTTCATTGGTGGACGATGAGCTTGTACTCGGTTACTTTGATGCAGGAGTCATCTCAGAAAAGAGGGCATTTTTTACGCCTGATAGCTTTAGAGGAACAACCTATAAGACACCTCAGTTTCTTACCAGTTGCAACAACTTTATACCAGTCCAGGTTCGCGTAAGTGGTATTGCCGCCTATTATGCCAAGAACGGGCAAGGACTGGTAATCTCTGAAGCCACCGGAACGGGAGATCCGACGCTGTACTTGCTTCCAAAATATTGCTGTGACTGTACAAATCTGGGTACCAATATAAAACCTTCGTTCTGGCCATAATAATGAGATCAGCATATCCACTGAGGGTGATGATTGAAGGGAAGAAAATTTTTCTTCTTTTTATCCTATTGGGAAGCTGCATTGAACCTTTGGATATTCAGTCAATAGGGTATGAAGATTCGCTTGTGGTAGATGGCTTCATTTCTACAGAATTGAAACAACACCGTGTGACTCTGGCGCATACTGCTCCAATAAATAGCAAGGAATTCAGTGGAGAGTCCGGTGCAATTCTCACAATTAAAGATCAAAACGGCACCATCCTTAAACTCTCAGAAGGTGAGCCTGGAATATATCTTACCGAGAAAACCTCAGGGGTAATCGGTAACTCTTACACACTGAATATTACTACAAGCAAAGGAAAGCAATATACATCGTCTGAGGTTACTTTAAGAAATACTCCGGAGATAACTAATATATACGGTGTCTTCTCTCCCGACCTGCCCATTGGTCCGGGCAAGGGTAAAGTTGATATTTTTCTTAATACAGAAGATCCCACAAACGAGATAAAGTATTATCGTTGGGAATTCAGAGAGACATACGAAATGAAAACTCCTTATCCGTCAGCCTTCGTCTGGCTTGGAGATAATAATGTTGTATTCAGGGATATTCCAATTGATCGCTGCTGGGGAAACGACTCTTCAAAGAATACACTGATTCATTCTGCAGAAGGCTTGGCAGAATCAAAGGTAATTTCACAACTCATCCAAACTGTTCCGGGTATTTCCTTATACATGCGTATTCGCTATAGCATACTCGTTAATCAATTCTCTTTATCGCAGGAATCCTACCAATATTGGGAAAAACTTAAAGTGCTGAATGAAACACAAGGATCACTTTATGATCGTCAACCCGGGGTTGTTAAAGGAAACATTACACCACTATCTGGTAATGAAAATGAATTAGTTTTAGGCTACTTTGATGCATGTTCGGTTACTCAGAAAAGAGTATTCTTCACCCCTGATGATTTCTCAGATGCCGGCTATCGAAAACCAAAATTCCTTTCAAGTTGCGAGACCATCCCCGCCATTGAAATTCCTGTAACTGAGATTGGCGCCTATTATGCGCTGAATGGAAATAGTCAATCGCTGATAATCTCTGAAACTGCCGGAGGTGTATTGTTTTTGCGTCCGAGATATTGTTGTGACTGTACTAACCTGGGTTCTAACGAAAAACCCGCCTTCTGGTAATGACAATGAATTCAGGAAATATATCGTGGACCATCGATAGCAAGGAAGCACTCCTGGTTTTTATCCTTTTGGGAAGCTGTGTCGATCCTTTCAATGCAGGTACTCTGAATTATGAAAATGCTCTCGTTGTTGAGGGAATTATTACAAATGAAACAAAGCAGCACCAAATAACCATTACCAGAACATCCCGCGTCAATGAAACAAAGCTCACTCCCGAAGAACATGCAACGGTGGTGTTGAAAACACGTGGTAGTACATCTATAACTCTAACGGAAGCCGCTCCCGGTATTTATAAAACACCTTACATGGCTGGTATTATTGGCGCCGCCTATTCACTTCTTGTCACCACCAGTCAGGGAGATCGTTATGCTTCTGAAGAGGTAACTATGAAAGGTTCTCCACCGATTGACAACATCTATGCTCAATACATTACTGACAATCCCTATCTCGGACTAGGTATTCAAATTTATCTTGATTCAAAAGATGACAAAAATTCAACGCATTATTATCGATGGGAATATGAGAGTACCTATGAGATACTGACTCCCTTTCCTTCCAAGTTTAGATGGACCGGCGGTAATACGCTAACCATCCGAACAGTGGAAGTAAATAACTGTTGGGCGACTGATAGCTCGAAAACCATTATGATTCAGTCAACAACAAATTTTTCGGAAGATAAAGTAACCGGCTTCCCTATAAAATTCATTGCGGGAGAATCACCTGAGCTGGTTATTAAGTACAGCATTCTTGTAAAGCAATATGCAATGAGTGAGAAAACGTATCGCTTCTGGCAACAATTAAAGGAGATAAATGAGCAACAAGGCTCACTTTTTGATAATCAGGTTGGCAAGGTGGTTGGAAATATTTCCTCAGTGGATGGGAAAGGCGCGTCTGTCATTGGGTATTTTGATGCATCAGCAATCTCACTCAAGAGGGCCTTCTTCACACCTCGTCAGTTTAAGGAAAGCGGTTACGTTCCACCAATTTATCTTCAAAGCTGTGTTGAATCAGCGCCCCTTACTATTCCCATCGGAAAATTGGGAGAAACAATGGAAGCCAATCAAAATATTCTTACCATTGCCGATGTTGGCGGTGATGGGCCAGCTGTTGTTTTTCTATTGCGAATTGCTTGCTGTGATTGCACATCAAGAGGTACAAATCTTAAACCTTCTTTCTGGGAATAGTCAATGAAATACGGCATACTTTCACTCTGTTTTTACTTTCTGCTTTGCAGCATATGCCTTGCTCAAAAGAAAGCTGGTAGCATATCAAATGATCTGAAGCATTTTCATGATACACATTATGAAGAAACCGTGTTTGTTAGCACAAATTCTTCCTTTCTTCTTTCCGGCGAGACTCTTCTTTTCAAAGTGTATTGTTTAAATGCCGCAGATAACACACCCTCCATGTTAAGCACGATTGCGTACGTTGAGTTGATAGATGCAAATGCGACTTCTGTTTTGCAAGCTAAAATAATACTCAACAATGGAAGCGGATCAGGCGATCTGTTTCTGTCTTCAACATTGACTTCCGGCAATTATACTCTCATTGCATACACTAACTGGATGAGAAACTATTCCGTTCAGAAGTTTTTCAAATCAGAATTGACCATTATCAATCCATTCAGAAAGTCAACGGCCGTCAATACAAAAAAGCAGGGATTACAGATTACTTTCTTTCCGGAAGGCGGAAAACTTCTCAATGGTATAAATAATACAGTTGTCTTTAGCGCCGTCAATGAGAAAATGAAGGGCTCAAATTTTACAGGAAAAATACTGGATAATTCAGGAAGCACAGTACTTGAATTTTCTCCTTCCCTTGCTGGAAAAGGAAGATTTACCTTTACTCCAGAACCTGGCAAAGAATATAAGGCGGTAATAATTGACTCTTTACAAAATGTTTCCTTCCAGCCTCTGCCTCCGGCCATAGATGAGGGGATTGCCATACATGTAGAGGAAAATGAAAGTTCTTTCATTATAAAATTAACAAGTCGTTCCATTGGTAAGTCGGGCAAAGCAAAGATTCTTGTTCATCATAAGTCAATACCTCTCCTTGAAAAAGAACTTCAGTTCAATAATGAACAAGGACAACTTGAAATAAAGAAAGCATTGCTTCCTCCAGGGATATCCCAGATAACAGTTTTTAGTGAAGGAAACCAGGTCGTCGATGAG
>JANYDR010000099.1 GCA_025363495.1 Cyclobacteriaceae bacterium
CCAAAAGATGTAAAACTCCCCGAAAACAAAAATGACCTTGCGTTCTATCCGGTTTACAAACTTGCCGTACTTATCAGAGCAAAGAAAATAACATCGACTGAGCTCACTACAATTTACCTGAACCGGTTAAAGAAATATGCAGATACATTGCAATGCGTCATCACATTACTGGAAACATCTGCTCTTAAGCAAGCTAAAACAGCAGATGAAGAAATTGCAAAAGGAAAATACCGCGGCCCTTTACACGGTATTCCTTATGGCGTTAAAGACTTGCTTTCAGTAAAAGGCACTGAAACTACCTGGGGTGCCACTCCTTACAAAGGACAAAAGATAAACGAAACAGCAACTGTCGTAAAAAAATTAGAAGAAGCAGGGGCCGTACTCATAGTAAAACTTACGATGGGTGCGCTTGCCATGGGTGATATATGGTATGGTGGAGTAACAAAAAATCCCTGGGACTTAAAACAAGGATCAAGTGGATCATCCGCGGGATCGGCGTCCTCCACGGTGGCCGGTTTAGTCGCTTTCGCTATTGGCACTGAAACATTGGGATCGATCGTTTCGCCATCAAATCGTTGCGGGGCAAGTGGCTTGCGTCCATCTTTTGGTCGGGTAAGCCGACATGGTGCGATGGCATTAAGTTGGAGCATGGACAAGATTGGACCAATTTGTCGATCGGCATTGGACTGTGCAATTGTATTTGATGCGATTCGCGGAAGCGATGGGCTTGATCCTCATGTGAGAAATGCTGCGTTTAACTATAACGCTTCAACTGACATCAAAAAATTAAAAGTCGGTTATCTCAAGAATTTATTTGACGCAACGTATCCTGGTAAAGAAAATGATTCGAAAGCACTGGAGGTGTTAAGATCATTGGGAATTAATTTACAGTTAATTGATATCTCCACGAAAATACCAGTTAACGCTGTTCGCATCATGCTTACTGCCGAGGCCGCGGCTGCATTTGATGAACTCACACGTTCAAGCCGTGATAGCCTTTTAACGGATCAGCGAAAAAATGCATGGCCAAACACATTCCGTGCCGCGCGATTTATTCCCGCTGTGGACTATATCAACGCATCCCGCATTCGTTCTGAATTGGTCCGCGAGTACTATGAGAAAACAAAAGACTTCGATGTAATTGTATCACCAAGCTTTGGAGGGACACAATTATTGACAACCAATCTTACTGGAAATCCGTGTGTAGTTGTTCCAAATGGCTTTAATGATAAGGGTAGCCCTACCAGCATTTCCTTTTTAGGAAAACTTTATGGTGAAGCCGCGCCTGCACTCGTTGCAGAAGCGTATCAAGAGGCAACCGATTGGGATGAAAAGATTCCTCCACTGTTTAAAGTGAAGTAATCCTTAGCTGCTGAATTTTAAAATACGTCAAGCTTCTCCACAGCCACTCAAGAGGTCCATATTGAAAATTCTTCAACCAGTGCCTGAGGGGCTAATGGTTAATTCAACCCCCGATTTACTTTTTCTCTGAAACGCTCCCCTGACCATCGGAGGATTTCCCTTAATTCAAACCTCAATTTGAAATTAATAGCGAGTCCGCTTAGAGAAACTTTAGGTGAATCAGATAGCGTCTGGTACTTTTCAAAATATCGTTGAGAGCCAGAAAGTTTGTATCCTCCGTTCAGGCCAACATAAAACCCATTGAAAAATTTCCGTTCTAATCCGCCACCCAGTTCAAAGAAAGGAGTCGGAAAAGCAGTGTAATTTTTTTCATAATAGTCGGGAGTTGTGATTGTCGAAATACTATTCACGATTGAGCCAGAGTTATCTGTCTTCTTGTAAACCGTTAGGGTGGAGTTTGTCATGCCAATGGAGTAATATGGATAGAGTAACCACTTCCTACTATTGATAAGATTAAAATGAGAGCTTATCCTAAATTCAAAAGATCTGATCTCAGATCCCATTAGGAGATTACTGTTGTTATAATCCGGTCTTGCAAAAAGGGAATTAAGGCCAATTGAAAGATATGTCCCCCTATCTCTGGCTCGGATAGTTAATTCAAACCCGACTCCT
>JANYDR010000104.1 GCA_025363495.1 Cyclobacteriaceae bacterium
CGTGCCCGTCAGTAGTGTCGGACCGCACACCGGACTACTGATCGAACTTGCCTGTACACTATACGTTCCCGCTCCCGTCTGTAATCCAAAACTGATCGCTGATCCTGTTCCTGCTACCGGCGCCGGCATGCCCGCTGATGATCCGCCCAGTAACAACTGATAGCTTACGCCCGCATCACTGTTGCTCAACCCCACCACAAGACCTGCTCCACCCGAGCAGTATGTTCCACCTCCCGTTACATTATAAGTTAATACGGGATTAAAACTACTAAATGATCCTACGACAGTTCCGTCCGCCAATCCAACGACGGTACCGGTTCCACCCTGGCGAGTTATATGAATTGATTGAGTTGGTCCGCTAACGGCCTGCACCTGGATACCCGATATTGTTATAACATCAGTAGCATCTGTCCCGGTTGAATTATTTACATCATATGTTAGCGTAAGGACTGCTCCGGAAAACGAAACAGAACCGTTAGAAACCCCATTCGATGCATCATTAGGGGAAAGGGAAACAGTGCCAGCATTGGTAAAAACAAAACCTGCAGGAACCTCAAAGAAGATAGTTTGGTTAGTTAATAAAACACCTGATCCACCGATATCCTCATTGTTAGAAGTTGGTGGGGGATTTTCTCTAATGACAATGGGAGACAGAATCATAGAAGCCCCACCAACACAGGCAACCTGACCTCCAACAGAGGGAGTTGCTGGTGTCACAACTACCTGGCCGCTAGATATAACTGCGGAAAAAATAAATGACAGGGCAAAAAAAAGTCTAAAGCAGCCTTGGGTAGATTTCAAATTAAAAATTGTATTTGCAGTCCTTAAAAACGCGACAAGAGAGCCCATGGTGCTGGAAAAATGGCTATTCAATTGATGATGGGCTTTATAAAGACAAGGCATGCTGGTCAGATCTGTCTATTCTAATTTAAATGATCCATGAGGGATAAAAGTAACCCTAAATAAACAGGGTTCCATACTAGTCCAACAACTTCCCATCGCTGCTCAATTTCATTAAAGTCATCTTAAATTCGCCAGAATCAGGCTTACCAGTTCTCATTGTACCAATAATAACTATTCTTCCGTCTGGCAACTCCTGAACAGACCCAATGGTATCCAAGCCCTCACCGCCAAAAACAAGGGGCAAAGTCCAGGCAAGCGATCCATCGTTATTTAACTTCGTAAGCAGCCAATTTTGATCGTCATTTAAGCTCTTTTCATTTGCGAGTACATAAAAACCACTTAGAAGTGAGGCAAATACAGAGGTGTTTTCCGGAAGAGAGTTTCCTAGCGAAATAGATAGAGGCTTCTGAAATTGAATATCAGTTGCGTTGAATGAGAGAGTCTTGGTCAACTTGCCGACATAAATATCCGAAGCAAGTGCTTGATTATAGGTTATGCCACCAAGAAAATATCCATCTCCTGATTGCAGACGTCCTAAGGCCAGTGAACTCATTTTTTCATCATCAGTAATAGATCCAATAAAACCTTCGCCACTATTAGGAATAGCGGTGGGGCCAAGTCCAAAATACCAAAAATTCAAATCAGGATTTGGGTGTCCCGCTACTAACTTATTAGTATAACCAAATACGTAAAATTGAGTTGCACTTACCTGAATAACTTTTACCGCAGCATCAAATGTTCCAGGTCCAGTTGTAACAGTCCAATTTGGGTATTGAGTTAAATTATTAAAAAATCTCAAGTGCATAGCATCACGTTGATCACTAGCCAATGTGAATTGCGGGTTAAGCTTTTGATCCGTGTTGCTGGTAGAACCAGCAACAATAAATCCGTCCGCTGTAAGGGAAACCGAAATAGCATTTTCATCTGTCTCCTGGCCTGCAAGATTCTTCAATCCGACGGTGGCTTTGTTGATTGGTACACCATCCAATGTAAAGGTCATTATAAGCACATCACGATCAGTCGCACTTTTATAGGTATTGCCAACAGCTACGAGTTTATTGTCAGCAGTAATCTCTATATCACTTGCAACTTCATCTTGTTTAGATGATCCGAATTTTTTCTCCCATATAACCATACCTTGAGCATCAACTTTCACAAGATACCATTGACTCGTAGAATCAGCAGGAGTAGCTTTTGAGGTACCAAACAAAATAAATGTTCCGTCCGGTAATTCAACAAAATCAATACCTGTCTGATCGCCATCACCTCCATAAAATTTAATAAAGTGTGATAGGTTTGGGTTATCAACATTAGACTTAGTGTCACAACCTGTCAACCCAATGCCAATCATCAGGCTAACCAAAATAATGTATGTGTATCTGTTCATGTTGAACTCCCTCCCTTCTTCCTTATTTTCCTTGACACACCTTTTGTATTAGCGTTTTTTATTTTCCGTGGATTATAAATCGGATGGATATAGCCAAAAGAGATTGATATATTATCAAGTCGAAACAAATCACTAACATACCGATAACGCGTAATGTCATTTGAAATGTAGTAATTGGGGTTACCAATTTTGCCTTTATCAGTAGCGGTGGGGTCCGCATAGTAAATCTGATTTGAACTCGCCATATTGCTCAAACCACCCATATATCTTACATCAGCAAACAAAAAGTCTTTACCCCATTTGTACTTCACGCCTCCTCCGATTAGCCAGGAACGATTCATCACATTTCGTTGATACTTAACTGATTCGCTAGGCCCCTCGGACACCAGTTGTGACCCTCCGGGCTTATTATCGGTATACTGATAAACGTTTGATGCTGAAATCAGATAATTCGCGGCAACTCCGACATACCCAAATGGTCTTATTTTCCTATCACGGTTATCTGAAAATTTTATGTAAAATGGCAAATCAAGCCAAAATTGATCTGCTACTACTGATAGACCATCACCATTAGATATGTCGGTTCGATCCAGTTTGTAGCCACGTGATGCAAAGTCACCTTCGAGGCAAAGGCTGATATTGTCGGTAATATTCCAATCGACGCCAGCCCCCACCTGTCCATTCAGCCGTATGCCGGATCGTAAAGGTACTCCATATGGTTCTGTAGAAACCGAGTATATGGAACTATACAAGGAAGAATTAAAACCCACGCGAAAATGTGGTGTGAAAATCGGTGTAGCCGTAAATTTCTTACTTAAATAAACAACATCGATAGGATCCCGAACCTCATTTGCCACATACTCAGGATCTACCTTTAGCAGTTTCAGGTAACTATCTTCGGCAGCAATGGGATCATCTATGATAAGATATACCTGACATAGTAACAGATATGCCCTTACCTCCTGCTCCTTTGTAAAATTCTTATTTGTTAAGCACTCATTTAAAAGTGCCGGGATGGAATAAAAGTGTCCTGCATTAAATTCTGACTCCGAATGTGTAAGTGTAAGATCGCATTCTCCTCCCTGGGCAAACACCTGAAACGTGCAGGAGATAAAAAGAAGTCCCG
Organism: Cyclobacteriaceae bacterium; assembly: GCA_025363495.1. Taxonomy (GTDB): domain Bacteria; phylum Bacteroidota; class Bacteroidia; order Cytophagales; family Cyclobacteriaceae; genus ELB16-189. Next base: position 3,417 of record JANYDR010000104.1, read on the forward strand.
TCAGTAAAATTCTTGCCGTATTGCTCATTAAAAATCACTTATCAATAGGTTTTTGCATGTGGACTCATATCCTACTCCATTACCTACGTAGATTTCCCATTCATCTTTTGTCATATTTCGTTTCAGCTTGGGACAGATCTGATCAGCGAGCATTTTGGGATCTGTTGGCCATACCCGTATTTCACCGTTATTACATGAAACCAATAAATAATTCGAGCCTTTAGCGAAAGCAAGTTTCCAGATGTTTCCACTATTGTTATCCATTACCACAGGCAGATCTTGTTCGTGATCAACCACCCACATTTGTAGTTTCTTATCATAACCTGAACTCGCTAAAAGCAATCCATCGGGGCTGAACTCTACATCACTTACGCCAGCATTATGTCCGCGCAATTCCTTAAGAGTTTCAAGGGTAGCAAAGTTGAACAACTTAACTGACCCTTTCCATTTGGAATCTTTATCAAGGAACTCTGTTCCATAGGCAATAATCTGCTTCGTTGGATGGAAAGCAACTGACAAAACCCGAACCTGATTTTTTGATTCATCAACTTTCAATTCAAAGGTATTATCAATCAGATTCATCATGATCAATTGTCCAGAGGCTGCAACACCAGCCAACCATTTTCCATCCGGACTTATATCAATTGATTTTATATCATAAGGCAAGCTGACCAATAACTTACCGTGTCCGGTAATATGATTGGTAAATCGTATTGTACGGTCTGATCCTACGGAAATAAATCCCGAATTGTCCGGCAAAAACTTAATATCATTAATAAAGCCTTTATGACCTCTGGCTATTCCCGGCTTTTCGCCTGGTTGTTCTAAATGAAAAATCTGAATTGATGATGAATCACTTCCGTTAATAAGATACTTTTCATCAACACTGAGCGCAAGAACGCGGTTAGGATATGGGTTGAAATCGATAAGATTATCAGCTGTAAGCTTTAGATAATCTCCCTTAAAGATGCGTCCATCATTTCCTGTAGTATAAAACTCAGTTCCTTTTTTAGAAACAGCAAGGGCAAACATTTTATTTTTCAGATTGCCCGGCACCTTTATCTGGTTATAATTAAAATTTTCTGAAAGCTTGGCAATTGAATAGTAAAGTCCGCTGAAAACATAGGGATCATACGTGTGACCTCCGTACTGCGAATGATACAAATATCCCTGCATAGCGAGTAAACCAGCCATATCCTTATCATCCATTGTTACAGATTTGGCTTCCATTGATTGTGCAATAGATAAATAAAGTAACGCATTTGCTCTGTCACGTTCACGAATAGCAATTGCCGTTTGCTGTTTGGCATATGTACTTGCTTCCCTTTCTTTACCTTCCGCTGCAATGGCAATTTTTTCCTGGCGCACCGCTTCAAGATAATTTCGTTCAGCGTCAGCCTGCGCAACCTTTGCTGCTTCAAGTGCTTTTTCAAGTACCTTCGCCTGCTCTGCTAATTTCTTCTGACCTTCAATAGCAATTTTTCTTTGTTGCTCCGCTACTACTTGCGCTTCAACAGCCTTATTCTCATTATTGATGGCAATGTCTCTTTGCTTACCAGCCTCAATAGATTGCCGACTGGCTTCAATAGATTGAGTAAATCCATAAATCATAAAAATCACAGCTATGATAGCTGCAATACCCAAAATAACAGATGTAACACGGGCTCTGCGCAGCATTCTTCGCTGCAACATCTCCTGATTCTTTAATTCTGCCTCGTAGGTGATACGACTCGTATCCAGAAAGACAATTGACCGCTCAAAGGCAACATCATAGCGTTGCGCCCAAACACGGGTAGGCTTTTGTTTTTTCTGCCAGTTAAGTGCCAATTGCAAATCGGGTGGTCGCCATAGACCTGCTTTACCAGTCTGGTAAAGAGCTGCCGCGTTTGATATTCGTTTGTACAGTTGAGCAGATTCAAATTCTTCATCTACCCAATTTGAAAGGCGGTTCCAAATACGCATCAAACTTTCATGCGAAAGTTCAATAGTAGTAGCTCCTGTAAGCTTCACATGACTTCCAGGCATTAAAAATGAACGACCGGCTCTGCGAAAACACTCAACCACACGTATCACTTCTTCTTCAGAGGCTCCTGCTAACTCAGATATCAGTTTTAATTTTGCTGGTCTCCGAAGACCCTGATTTTCCTCATTCTTCTCTGTGACGCTTTTAAATAAAACTTCTGCAATCTCCTTTTCGCTTGATGTTAGCTCTTCGTAAGCTTCATTAGCATGAAGAGAAAGTGCCTGGCTTATTTTTCCAATTGCATTATAATGCCTCAGATCTATTGACTCACCTGGCTCGCGGTTTGCAACCCAATAATCCCATGTCCTCATCAATGCATGCTGCATGATTGGCAGTTGGTCCTGATGATCGCTAATGTCACTCAGAAGTCTCTTTACTAATCTTGAAGTAATCTTACCTCCTCCTACCGCTACCGGGCCTTCAATCGCCAGACGTTTTTGCTCCCGTACCATTTGCGGCACCAGATAATTACTTGCGTTGATCATTTTGGTAAGTCCAGGAAAAACTGAACACTCACCAATGAAATCGGATCGCATACTCAATGCGACATACACCGGTACATCTGTTTGAGTAATTGCGTTGAGAATAAGACTTACATATTGCGCCGCTTCATTATTGTTTTCTTCCCCTAGTTCCCTGAAGCGAAGTAATTCTTCAAACTGATCGACTGAGAAAAAAATGTTATCTTTTTCAATTCGCTGAAGATAATTCGCCACCTCCACCAAGCCATCCGGTCCGCTCATGAGAACGGACTTAATAATAGCGCATTGAATGGCTTTATCCTCGGGCTTTACTTTGCCTGTGGATTCTAAATAATTAACAATTGCTTCTGTTAGATTGGTAATTGGTGAAGTACCGGGACGGGTAATAATGATTTGCCAGTTGGGACTGGTGTTCATCATGAATCCACCGTATAACACCGGCACCAGTCCGCAATACATTAAGCTCGACTTTCCACTACCGGAATAACCCATTATGGTGACTGAGCGATGTTGAGATAGCTTTAAAAGTATTTCATCCACCTGACCTTCCCGACCAAAGAAAAGATGCGATTCTTC
>JANYDR010000117.1 GCA_025363495.1 Cyclobacteriaceae bacterium
CCCATGAAGTGGTGATGAGCGTACAATATTCCTGTAGATCTCTTTTTTCAAGTTCACTTTTCTTGTCGGGTGTGCCAATCAGTATTCCTTTAGCGCCAAGATTTTTGGCTAATTCAATGTCAGTGATTCTGTCACCAATTACAAATGAATTGGCAAGATCAAAGTCACCTGAGAGATATCCTGAGAGCATTCCGGTGCCAGGTTTGCGCGTTACTAAATTCTCATGTGCAAACGATTTGTCGATAAATGTTTTGCTGAATTTAATTCCCTCATTTTCAAACGCGGTGATCATTTTTTTATGAGCAGGCCAGAACGTTTCTTCCGGAAAGATTTCTGTACCCAGTCCATCCTGGTTGGTTACAATCACTAATTCATAGTGTGCTGCCCTGGCAATTTTTATCAGCCCGCCAAAAACTCCGGGGTAGAATTCAAGTTTCTCCAGACTGTCAATTTGTTCATTGGGTGGTTCAAGAATTAATGTGCCGTCGCGGTCAATAAATAGGACTTTCTTCATAATAAACTGATAGCTTGTATAAGTTGGTTGTTTTCTTCTTTTGTGCCTACCGTTATCCGGAGACAATTTTCACACAGAATTACGTTGGAGCGATCGCGTACAACGATTCCTTTATTAATTAACTTGTTGTATATTTTTTTTGCTTCGGTCACCTCGACCAATAAAAAGTTTGCATCAGATGGAAATATTTTTTTTACGCAGTTGAGTTTGCCAAGACCAATCTTTAAGTTTTCCCTTTCAGCCTTTATTTCAGCGACCATTCTTTCTTTTTCAATTCTTCCGGACGTAATACTTTTAACTGCCTGTGATTGCGTAAATGCGTTGATGTTGTAAGGTGGTTTTATTTTATTGATTAGTGTAATTATTTCCTCCTGAGCAAAGCAGATACCTAACCGAAGTCCGGCCAGTCCCCACGCTTTTGAAAGTGTTTGAAGGACAACCAGGTTTTTAAATTCATTAATTCTGGATGTCCAGCTCACAGACTCAGTAAAGTCGATGTATGCCTCATCAATTACCACTATTCCCTGGAATTTTTCCAGAACGAATTCAATTTCTCCTACGCTAATCAGGTTTCCCGAAGGATTATTGGGACTGCAAAGAAAAATAATTTTGGTGTTGGATTTAATAACACTAAGAACGGCGGCACCGTCCAAATCAAAAGAAGGAGTGAGGCTAGCTGGAATTACTTCGATGTCATTGACATTCGCGCTTACAGTATACATTCCGTAAGTAGGCTGTGGAGCCACAATGGAATCCCTTCCAGGCTCGCAAAAAACCCGAAATAATAAGTCGATGGCTTCATCACTTCCATTTCCTAAAAAGATCTGTTCAGTCTTTACACCCTTTAAGTCACTGATTACTTTCTTCAATTGCTTTTGATGTGGATCCGGGTAACGGTTATACTCCATAGGAAATGGATTCTCGTTTGCATCCAGGAATATGGAAGCCGTTCCCTTAAAGTCGTCGCGCGCTGAAGAGTATGGCTTCATCCGCTTTACGTTTTCTCTTACCAATGACGAAATATCAATTTCTCTCATTTTTTGTTTTTTTAGTACCGCCAGAATGACTTCGTCATCCTATTTTTTTTGCCACAGATTACACGGATTAGCACAGATTCATTCAAGAACGTCCTTTCTCTTCTGAGTAATTACCACAGATTGCAGCCTGCTTCGGTGAAAATCTGTGTAATCTGTGGCAAAAAAAAATCTTGCTTTTGTTCTGTCCGTTGCTGGTGTCTCTCACCAACTACCAAACGTCACTTATCTCTCCCCAATTTTTTTTAAACGAACCGACACAGCAATTTTATGCCCTTCCAATTGTTCTGCTTCAGCCATAATTTCAACGGAGGGTCCAAGCTTCTTTAAGCCTTCCGGAGACAATTTCTGATACGTTATCATTTTGCAAAAGCTCTCCAGTGAAACTCCACTATAAGCTTTGGCAAAACCATTAGTAGGTAAAGTATGATTAGTGCCAGATGCATAGTCCCCAACTGCTTCCGGGGAATATTGACCTAGAAAAACAGACCCGGCATTTATAACCTTTTCCGATAGTAGATCGCAATCCTTTGTATTGATGATAAGATGCTCGGGAGCATACGCATTGGCGAATTGAAGGGCGATCTCTTTATTATGAAAATATAGAGCAAGGCTATTCTGAAGAGCTTTCATTGCGATTTCCTTTCTGGGTAGTACTGATAGTTGCTGGTCGATTTCTTTTTGGATTGCTGGAACTTTTGATTCACTTAAAGAAATCAGCACGACCTGGCTGTCAGTGCCATGTTCTGCCTGCGATAACAAATCTGCTGCAACAAATGCTTCATCTGCAGTTTCATCTGCGATCACCATTACCTCGGATGGTCCTGCGGGCATATCAATAGCAACACCTTCCTGACTAATCATTTGTTTCGCTTTCGTCACGTATTGATTCCCGGGCCCAAAAATTTTGTAGACTGGCGTTATGCTTTCGGTTCCATAGGCCATTGCTGCAATAGCTTGTGCTCCTCCTACTTTAAAAATCTTTTTAATTCCTGAAAGAGAAGCGGCAAATAATATGGCTGGATTCACAGATCCATCTTTGTTTGGGGGAGTGCATAGAATAATTTCTTCACATCCTGCCAGTGACGCGGGAATTCCAAGCATAAGAACTGTGGAGAATAGCGGCGCTGTTCCACCAGGAATATAGATTCCGATTTTCTGAATGGGGACTGATTTTCGCCAGCAAGTTACTCCGGGCATAGTCTCTACCTGAAGTATTTCTCTTCGTTGACTACTATGAAATAAACGAATGTTAGATGCTGCTATCGTTATTGCATTCTTAATTGATTCATCCAAACTTGAGATAGCTTTTTCAATTTCAAGCGAAGTAACATTCAGACTCTCCAGGGTGACGCCATCATATTGCACGGTAAGTTCCCGTAAAGCGCGGTCTCCTGAGAGTTTTACGCGCGTAAGTGTGTTGCGTACCGAGCTTTCGAGAAATTCGAGCTCTAGCTGCGGTCGCTTAATCAACTCAAGCCAGGTGTCTGGCGATGGATTATTCACAAACTTCATCAGGCAATCATTTTTTCGATTGGAATCACTAATATTCCCTCCGCTCCGAAAGACTTTAAGCGGTCGATCTTTTCCCAAAAGTCATTTTCGTTTACAACGGAATGGAGAGATGACCATCCCACTCTTGTCAATGGCATTATGGTTGGGCTCTTCATCCCTGGAATGAGTGATGTGATTTTTTCAATTGCTTCATTTGGACAATTCAGTAGAATGTACTTGTTGTTCTTTGCAGAATTCACAGCTTCGATACGAAAAAGTAGCTTATCCAGGATTTCTTGTTTGGAAGAAGAAAGTTTTGGGCCACCGATCAGTACTGATTCGGATTGCATTACCGTCTCAACTTCCTTAAGACCGTTGCTTAATAGCGTACTGCCGGTACTTACAATATCACAGATCGCGTCGGCTAAGCCAATACCGGGAGCAATTTCCACTGAACCACTTATCTCGTGTATGCCAGCCTTGATTTTATTCTTATCAAGAAATTGTTGAACAATGTTGGGGTAGGAGGTGGCAATATTTTTTCCAGACAGCCATTCAACACCGGTATAATTATCAGACCTGGGGACAGCGATTGATAACCTGCACCTGGCAAAGTCAAGTCGTTTGATCAGTGTATTGTTCTTTTGTTTCTCTATGAAGACGTTCTCACCGACAATTCCAACATCGGCCACATTATCTTCAATGTATTGTGGAATATCATCATCTCGTAGAAAGAGGACTTCTACCGGAAAATTTCTCGCCTGGGTTTTAAGCTGATCTCTTCCATTACTGATGGCAAGTCCACCTTCCTTTAAGAGTTCCAGAGAGCCCTCTTGCAGTCTTCCGGATTTCTGAATGGCAATTCTTAACAGTTCGTTCATAACTCTATTAATTTATCCTCTTCAGGGAGAAAATAAAAAAGGCCTGCCCTGTGGCAAGCCTTTCAATATGCTTTGTGTTTTTTCAAAACATAAACCTGCCAATCAACATGCTGATGCATGATGGTGGTGCAGATGGATGTTTTGTGTTTTTTTCATGACGGCTGCAAAGAAAAGACTGTTTGGAGAATAAACAAAATCAATTTCGGAGAAAATACAGTACCAGTGCCCCGATTCCTCCGAAAATCACCGCAAATAGCCCAAAGATGCCAATAAGGAAGTACCTCTCAAAAAAGGCGTTAATTGTAACGTCAG
>JANYDR010000483.1 GCA_025363495.1 Cyclobacteriaceae bacterium
TTCACCTTTGTTTGTCAGCTGGTGTTCTGGGGGGCTTTTAACCGACTCTTTAGTCTCCGCCAGGCAAAGAGGGTTATTGGAAGCGTGGACGTTGGAATGGACATTGCTCAGATTTTGGCTTTCTTCACTATCCCTGTTATGCTTAATTTCGGGGTGAAAGTGGAATCCCTTTTCACCATAGGACTTGTCAGCTTAGTAGTATACCTCGTTTTATTCATCATTCTTTCCAATCAATATCTTACCAAGGCCTCAACCCGTGCCGATATTCTAGATGAAAAAGAGAACAAGAAGCTTACTATCACCAAGTTTTTCAGCTACAAATACATATTTCTCCTTTCGGTCTTCATAGTCGTTTCTTTTTCCGCACTTCGTTTCATCGACTATTCGTTCTTTAACGTGACGAACGTTATGTTCAAGAGCGATGAGCTTCCTTATTTCCTGAGCTCATTTGAGGCCCTGATCGTAATTTTTGGATTCATGTTCGCAACTTTTGCGACAGATAAGATCCAGGAAGAATATGGATTGAGAGTTTCGCTTATCCTCAACCCTATTCTTCTTATGGCCTCTACTGTTATCGCCCTGGCCCTGGGATTCTTTTTTGGTTCGACTAAAGAAGCGGGAGATTCGATCGCCTTCTTCTTTATCGCCGTGGCGATGAGCAAGCTTTTTATTAACTCTTTACGGGACGCTCTTGATACTCCTGTATTCAAATTTTATTACGTCCCAATTGAAAAATCTATCAAGCTGGATGCTCAAACTAAAATGGAAGGCATTGTCACTGCTTTTGCGACAATTGTCGCTGGGGGTATGATTGTACTCATTAACCAGTTTGCGATATTCGATTTGTTGTCCATCACACTGTTCACATTGCCATTGTTAGGAATCTGGTATTTCGTTATCAACAAAATGTACGCCGGCTATAGGGATACACTTCAGGGTTCTTTGCAGCGCAACAGATCTTCTGTTGAAGGACATGTGGTGCGTGAGTTTACATTAAACTCGGTATTGGAAAAGGAAGTGAAAAGCTCTGCTGAAGAAAAGGTAATCTATGGACTTAAGCTCATGGAGAAATTGGAGCCAGCACTTTTCGAAACTTCCATTACCAAACTCGCAGAAAGCGATCTGAGAAAAGTAAAGAAGTTTGCCCAGGAAAAGATGATTGAGCTGGGGCTCGATAGTCAGCAGGGCGATTCAGAAATGATGGGACTTGCCAAACAGGCAGCCGGCGCTTCTGAAGACAGCGATCTCCTTTCTATTTCGGCTGACAAGTTGATGAAGTTAGGAAAATCGGTAAAGCAATCAGACCGCCTGCTGGCAGCAAAACTTTTACGAAGACTCATTAGTCAACGTACTATATTTATATTGCTTGAGCTTTTGCGCGACTCCGATGCGAAGGTCCGTAACGAAGCAATTCTTACCGCAAGAAAAGTAAAGCGTTCTGAAACGTGGCCCGTGATGATAGACATGTTATCATCACCAATGTATAGCAATCAGGTTACTGCTGCATTGAAAGAATCCGGCACCGCCGTGCTTCAGGTTTTGGATTCAGCGTTTTATAAGTCTGGTCAAACCGATCAGGTGATGCTTAAGATTGTACAAATCATTGGACACATTGGCGGTACGGAGGCGTGGCAGCTTTTGTGGAAAAAATCTGATTACCCGGATAAGCGAATTGTAAAGCAAATATTCTACTCGCTTCGATATACAAACTACAGTGCAAAAGGCCGTGAGCGTAGACAGGTTATGGAATTGCTTGATACGGAGATCGGCAAAACACTTTGGAACCTCTGTGCTCAGGAAGAACTTCCAGAGGTAGAGCACTTTCTCATTCTGAAAGAGGCTCTGCGCGAAGAGCTGCGCGACAACTATGATCAGATTTCACTGTTGATGTCAATACTGTATGATCCACAATCAGTACAGCTCGTGCGTGAAAACGTGGAGACTGGTACAGCCGATGGAATTGCCTATGCATTGGAGTTGATGGATTTGTTTGTGGATCAGGAGATGAAGCCCAAGCTATTCCCTCTCTTTGACGACATCGCTGTCAAAGATAAAATGAGCAAGCTTCAGACCTATTTCCCCCGTGAGGAATACAATCCTGTGCAGGTGGTGAACTACATTCTGAACAGAGACTTTAATCTTAATAACCGATGGACGAAAATGTGCGCGGTCTATTCATCAGCATTTATTCCTGAGTTTCGCGTTAGCCGTGGATTGATTGGTCAAATGTTTAATCCAGACAGACTATTGCAAGAGACCGCCGCGTGGGTGATCTATAATAAAGATAAAATTCAATACCAGATTGTTGCCGACAGGCTGCCCTTGCGCGATAAAAAGTTTCTGGATTCCGCCATCGAAAATAATCAGTTGCTTGATGGACTTGAAGATGGTTTTTTCCTGGGTATTGAAATGGTTATGTTCATCAAGGCGCTTCCTGCATTCAAAGGAATTCCCGGATCAATCCTCAGTGACCTTGCCGACAAGATTGTTCCTATTGACTTAAAGCCTCGCGAAAAAATTATATTCAATAATCCAGACGAAAACCGGCCTATCCTTATCACAGCTGTTGGCGAAGTCAAGCTCAGAGAAGATGCGACAGAAGTAGAAACAATGAAGAAGGGATCAGTGTTTGGTGACCTCTTTCAGGAAGGTCCTTCTATTAAGATTACTGAAGCTGAGGCGGTGCAACGTTCAGTGGTATTCAGAATCAATTTGGCAGATTTCTATTTTGTCATGGCCAAGCATCACGAGTTGGTGCAGGGGCTTGTGAGAAATATTATGAATACTGCAAAGACGACAGAGGTATAATTATTAAAATAATAAATTCAGAACCATGGCTTACGACATTGATGTACTCATCACTTTTGCCGAAAAAGACAATGAGACCGGAAAGAAAAATGAAATCGGGTGGATCTCGCAGTTCAAAAAATTTCTTGATCTCATGCTCTTTCAGGTATTGGGCGAAAAAACAAACATTGTCGTAAAGTCAGAGTACGATGACTTTACCGCATCAAGTTTGGATAATGCTGCTGTTCTCGTAACTATTCTCTCAAAAGAGTTTGCACAATCAGGCAGGTGCCTTGATACCGTTGAATCTTACTACAAGGCAACCGGTGGATCAAAGATTGGTCGTGTATTTAAAGTTCTAAAGTCACCTCTTACCCTTCAGGAGCAACCTCCACGCCTTCGCGACTTATTGACCTATGACATGTTTCAATTGGACAATGAAACCGGTCAGATGAGAGAATACACTGACTTCTTCAGTCAGGAAGCAGAGAAACAGTACTGGATGAAGATGGTGGATCTTGTATATGATATACATGAGACCCTCATTATACTTAAAGGACAAGCCAAAACAGAAGTAAAAAATATTTTTAAACGCAGAACAATCTTCCTGGCCGAAACAGGACATGATCTTTCAATACAACGCAATATCATTCGAAGAGAGTTACAGCGTCACGGGTATGTAATCTTACCGAGTCAACTTCTCCCCAATCGTGCAGAAGAAATGGAACGCATCGTCCGCAAAGACCTTGAAGAAGCAAGTCTGTCGATTCATCTTATTGGAAGTGCTTATGGTGAAATCCCGGAAGGATCAGACAGGTCCTCTGTTGATATTCAAAATAAGCTTGCCGCTGAACACACCGTCATCAAGCGTTCAAGAAAAGAAGAATTCTCTCGACTTATCTGGATAGCGCCGAATCTCCGGAATGCCAGCGATAAACAGAAGACATTCATTGATTCTCTTCGCAGAGACATTGAAGCTCAGGAAGGTGCCGAGATTCTTCAAAATCCCCTGGAAGATTTTAAGAATATCATGCGTGAAGAATTACTGTCAGCACAAAACAAAACAGTAGAGCAGTTTACTTCTGGAAAAACCATTTATCTGGTCCACGACAAGGTAGATCATCAGCAGGTATTACCATTGGTTGATGTTATTCAAAAATCCGGTTTCAGCGTTGTATTCCCGGCCTTTGAAGGTGACTTGATGGAAGTAAGAAAGAAGCATATTGAAAACCTGCGCAATTTTGACGCAGCCATTATTTACAAAGGAAAAGTTAATGATCAGTGGGTACGGATGAAGGTACTTGATCTTTTAAAAGCCCCGGGGTTCGGTCGCAACAAACCTATTCGCGGCAAAGCGATTGTCAGCGAGGCAAGCCTTGACAATTACAAAAATCAAAACGTCACCCTTATCAGTGGCGATAGCAATAAATCGGCGGAGTCATTGAAAATGTTTTTACAAGAATTTAAACCCTAACGTGTATGAGTCAATCAGGAGACCAACTACCGGGCACACCTTCACAGGTCAGTACACTCAATCCGTTCCCCGGATTGCGTCCCTTCAAAATTGAAGAGAGTCATCTTTTCTTTGGTCGTGAAGGACAAAGTGATGAAGTGCTCCTTAAGCTTTCGAAGAGCAGGTTTGTAGGTGTCATCGGTCCGTCAGGAAGTGGTAAGTCATCGTTCATTTATTGCGGTGTGCTGCCAATTCTATATGGTGGATTTCTAACAGATGCCAGCCCCAACTGGGAAGTGATCGTTACACGACCGGGTGCAAATCCGATCGATAACATGGCTGAATCCCTGCTGGGTTCTGCCAAGGAATACAATGTCGCCGACCCGGAAGACAAGAAAATAAAACGAACTATCGTTTCTACATTGTTGCGAAGCAGTTCGCTCGGGTTGGTTGAAGCCATCCAGCAATCACGTCGTTCATCTGATACAAATTATCTGATTCTGGTTGATCAGTTCGAAGAGTTGTTCCGTTTTAAAGACAGCACTGATCCCAACTCTATTAATGAAACATTGAGCTTCGTCAACTTATTGATGGAAGCGGTGAATTACGAAGACTCCCCTATTTACGTAGCCATCACCATGCGCTCTGATTTTATCGGAGACTGCGCCCAATTCCCTGAGCTAACAAGAAAAATAAACGATAGTCACTACCTCATTCCGCAAATGACCCGCGATCAAAAACGCAGGGCCATTGATGGACCGGTAGCGGTAGGTGGTGCAAACATAGCTCCACGATTAACACAACAACTCCTCAATGACCTTGGTGATAACCCTGATCAATTGCCAATTCTTCAGCACGCACTTATGCGTACGTGGAGTTATTGGACGCGCTTCAGGGATTATGAAGGAGAACTACTGGATTTAAAACATTATGAAGCGATTGGTACAATGCGTGAAGCATTGTCCATGCACGCAAATGAAGCGTTTGATGAGTTGGACGAGGAGCAACAGCGCATTTGCGAAATTATGTTTAAGGCCATCACAGAAAAACGTGGTGAGAACTTTGGCATTCGCAGACCTACGCGACTAAATGAAATTGCCGCCATTGCCGATGTATCGGAAAATGATGTTGCAGCTGTTATTGAAAAATTCCGTGAACCAGGACGCTCACTTGTAACGCCGGCCTACGGTGTAGTGCTGGGTTCCAAGTCGATGATCGATATATCTCACGAAAGTTTGATGCGTATATGGGTACGACTGAAGAACTGGGTGGATGATGAAGCGGATGCTGTGCAAATGTATCTGCGTCTTGCAGAAGCAGCCACCCAATACCAGGTCGGCAAAGCTGGTCTTTGGAGACCACCTGATTTACAACTTGCCTTGAACTGGCAGGCAAAGCACCGCCCGACACTCGTGTGGGGTCAGCGCTATAATCCTGCGTTTGAACGTACGATGATCTTCCTCGAGTACTCCAAAAAAGAATGGGAGACCGAGCAAAGGATCAAAGAGCTCGAACAGAAACAACGATTACAACGGGCAAGAACGATAGCAACCGTATTTGGTATACTCACTATATTCGCTTTGATCGCATTGGTGTATGCATTCTTTCAACAAACTGCTGCCAATAAAGCGCGAATTCAGGCTGAGCAGAATCTCGTTTTGGCGGATCAGGCAAGAAAGGAAGCTGATGCCAATGCAGTTCGGGCTAACCAACAGGCCGAAATCGCCAAACAGGAAGCAGAAAAGGCAAGAATAGCAAATGAAGCTGCACAGGTTGCGCGTGCAGATGCTGAAGAAAAACGTAAGCAGGCGGAAATCGCCCAGGCACGTGCAGAGGTAGCCGAAGCTGATGCAAAGCGAAGCGCCGCACTGGCCATTCAGCGTGAAAAAGAAGCGAATATTGCCAAAGAGGCTGCGCAAAAAGCAGAAGCCGCTTCCAACAGAGCTCGATATATCGCTCAGGCAAAGGCAATGTCGGTCAAATCCAAGGAGTATGAAAAAGATCCTTCACTTGAAGGTCTCTTAGCACAACAAGCTCATAAGTTTAATGATAAGTACAAGGGTAATCCATACGACAATGACATCTATAATGGTTTATACAAAGCCCTTGATGTTTATAATGATCCACTGACCCAAAATCTGGCAGGTCATGATAAAGGAGCTGCCCGTGCGCTGGTTACCAGAGTGCAATCAAAGGAGATTTACTCCGGGGGTAGCGATGGAAGAATATTACGCTGGACAAAACAGGCAGGTTTCTGGAAACCAGATTCAATTATGGGTGCACGAAATACATATCAGGTATATGCTCTTGACCTGAGCCCCGATGGAAACACTCTCGTTGCAGGAGGCGCAACCACCGGAGATTTGACTCAGAACTACATTGAAGTGTATGATTTGAAGAGCCCCGGAAGTGCACCTAAAAAAGTAATGGGCTTCTCCGGAGTGGAGACAATGATTTATTCTTTGAAAGAAAACGGTGCGTATGTTCGTGATCAGGCCGGAATGAGTATCAAGTTTACTGATTTCAATACGGTTAAAGAGATCATTAAACCAAAGGAAAAAATCCATACCATCGCAATGAGTAACGATGGCAGAAGGCTTGCCGGCGCCGGAGCTTCCGGAGCATTATACATTTGGGATATCGGCAATAACTATGCTGAAAAGGTCGCGTATAAAAATCCATCGGACATTACGGCCATCGCCTTTGCACCGGATAACCGGAGAATAATAATTGGAGACGAAGATGGGCAGGTAAGAATCATTTTCGAAGACTCAAATCTTCCTCCGCGTGTTCTCACGGGTCACGAGGCCCATATTGAACAAATTGTTTTCAATAATGCGGGTACTTTCTTCGCCACTACCAGTCGGGACCACTCTGTCCGCATGTGGAACTTTAAAACGCTGGATCAGCCTATTGTAATGAATGACAGAGGCCAGAATTTCTGGGTATGGACCGCCACGTTTACACCGGATGACGAACAACTTATGATCGGAGTGCATAGCACTGAGTCAAAATCAAAGGAAACAATACACGTGTGGCCAACGAAAATTGAAACGATGGCCAATTCCCTTTGCGGTTATGTTGGTCGCAATATGACCAAAGATGAATGGAACCAGGAAGTTGGGCCAGACCTTGACTACGAACAAACATGTGAAAACTATCCAAAAAATAATAAGTGATAACTATGAAGCGACTTTATTTTTTGATCCTTGTTTCTGGTGTTACGATCACTACTTCCTTTTCTCAGACCACCAACTGTACTCAGGTGCTCAGGTTGGCGAGAACACAATACGAACAAGGAAGGCTGCATGAAATGCCGGCATTAATGGAAGGCTGCCTTGCAGCTTCGTCAGGCAAGGGGTTCACTACCGCAGAGAAAACGGAGGCATATCGCCTCCTTACTCTCGCCTATATCTATCTCGAGGAACCAGAAAAGGCCGACGAATCAATGCTGGCTCTTCTTAAGACAGACCATTTTTTTCAAATCAATCAATCTCTTGATCCGGCAGAGTTTATTGCGTTGTATAATAAATTCAGACACGACCCTATCTTCTGGGGGGCGTTAAAAATTGGTTTCGGCGCAACACAACCGCTTGTTTCAAACTACTATAATATTGGAAGCCAGGCAGGAGGCAAAGGTACTTACGGACTTAAACCATCAATTCAATTTTTCCTTTCATTCGAAAAGGATATCGTTAAGAAAATTTCGCTGGCCCCCGAGATAGGATACGTAACCCGAAACTATTCTTATAATAATCCAAACCTGGCGGTTGCCGATGAAGATCCCAAAAAGAGTATAAGCAGTCAGAATTTTTTAATTAATCAGAGCTGGGTTGATTTAAATGTAATCGCCCACTACAAATTTAAAGATACCCAGCAATTTAAAACATATCTGGGTTTGGGACCGGGCGTAAGCTACCTGCTTAGCTCAAGTAATCAGGCAGGCACAGTATTGGGAAATGGATTCACAGTAACAGGAAGTAGCATTGATGATTCTAAATCATACAATAAGCTTTGTTATTCCGTGATAGCCGTAGCCGGACTTAAATATAAGTTCGGTGACCTTTACGTCATGGGGGAAGTTCGCTATCAATATGGACTGGTCAATGTTGTTGACAAATCAAACCGAACTAATCAGGAAGTTGCCTTTGACTATCAGGGGCAGTACAACGATTATAAGATGAATAATATTAGTGTCGCTATCGGAGTAGCCTATCCTTACTTCAAACCGAAAAAACTTATTAAGTAAGATAAGATGAGAAAGATTTTTACAGTCATTGCACTATTGTCGGTCACTTCGTGCCTGAATGAGAATGGCCTTAGTCCTGGAACCACCTCTACATTCGTCCGGTATTATAACGGGGGAAATAACGACACGGCGCAGGCCCTGGAAGGAACCGCCGACAAGGGATTTATTATTCTGGCCACTACCAGGGTACAGAAAGCAGAAGCGGATAAACTGCGGTCCAAAATAAAGCTTATAAAAACAGATTTAAATGGTAATCCCATCTGGCAAACCTTAATTCCTGCCATTACCGACACTTCAAAAAACTACACGGCCTCAAGTCTTCAAATATTACCAGCAGGCGGTTACATCATTACCGGTGAGGATATACAGCGTGACGGCAGCAGCAAAGTACTTGTATTGAAAGTCGATGAAAGCGGGGCTTTACAAGGAAATCCTGCATCGCTTGGACCACCTTCCAGTGGAAAAGCAATAGCCATTAATTCTGTAGGTAATTTTCTGGTTTTGAGTTCAACGGGAACTGATACTATGCGTCTTGCGGAAATTGATAAAACTAATCTTTCCACTGTGAACTGGACAAAAAAATACAATGCTGGTTCTACTACTTTAGACAGCAAGCTTTTCGTCGACGAGACAGGAAAAATATTATGGTCGGGAGTGGCAACCAAAAGCGGGCTAACTGGAATTCGTATTGTAAAGACTGCTCCAAATGCCGAGAATACAGACTTCGATCTGCTGGTTAGTATCCCTGGGTTCAATGAAGTTGGCACCGACTTCTGTAAGTTTGGATACAATTATGCAATAACAGGTTCCACCAATCAGAAAGCCGGTAGCACAACAGCCGGTTCTGACACCGATATCCTGTTCAAGAGGATCGGCTCCGATGGCACAGTGCTTAGTTCGCAATCATTTCCATTTCAAAACGATAACCAGAATGACGTCGGCAATTCACTCAGCTCAACGCAGGATGGTGGATTGATACTATTGGCTTCTGTAAACTCAGCGGCAATATCCGGGCGGGGCGATACTGATTATTATCTCATCAAGATTAATGCCTTTGGCGATAAGGTATGGACGAGTTCCTTTGGCAGCAAATTTAAAGATGATGGTGTCACTGTACGTCAGACAAGTGACGGAGGATTTGCGGTGCTAGGCACCACTACTCAGGGAGCATTGAAAATAATTACACTGACAAAGACTGACAAAGACGGAAAAATTCAATAGGTAAATAACTGTTGGCAGAAGACAGCAGTCTTTCATTTTAAAATAAAGAATACAAAAATTTGATATTTTTTTAAATTCTGTTTAATAGCATTTAGTGATTATGAAAAACAAACAGCCGCAACGTTTAAGCTTTAAAGAAATGTTAATGCAGATCAAAAAAGAAAGCGTTTATAGTTTTATCCCAGTAAATAAATATTCAGCAAGTTTAATGAAGTATGTAATAATAGGCGTACTGCTGTTAGTGAATCTGAATCTTGTTTTTGGTCAGGCTGCAATAACATATACTACTACTACAAGTTGGGTTTGTCCTCCCGGTGTGACGACTGTTAAGGTTGAATGCTGGGGTGGTGGTGGTGGTGCCGGTAATAGTAATAATGCTGGCTCTACAGGTGGTGGTGGTGGTGGTGGTGGTGGGTATAGTAAGAAGAACGCCTTCGCGGTTACTGCTGGAAATACATATACCGTTACCGTTGGATCAGGCGGCTCGGGTGGACCCGCAAGTTCAACAACTGCCGCCACGGACGGTTTGGATACCTGGTTCAATTCAGCTGGAACGGTTATAGCCCATGGAGGTAGTCATGGAGTAAACGCAGGGGCAGGTGGAGCGGGTGCAGTGGTTGGGGTAGGGAATGTCACTTTCATTGGAGGTGATGGTTTTACGGGAGCTGCCAATGGCGGCGGCGGTGGCGGGTCTTCTGCGGGTACAGCCAGTGCTGGTGTGAACGCAACAAATCATTCGGGCGCAACTGCTCCTGCGGGAGGTGGTAATGGAGGTGCAGGAAATTCCTCTAATGGAAGTGGCACAACTGGATCTGCACCTGGTGGCGGTGGTGGTGGGCCCGATAATAAAGCTGCCCAAACCGGCGGTGATGGTGGAAATGGACAACTCATACTTTCTTATACGGATGCGACTGCGCCGGTACTATCCATTGATCAAAACACTGGCCAGGCTGATCCAACCAATGGTGTGATGCAGTTCAAAATAATCTCCAGCGAAGAAATAGATCCATCAACTTTTATAATTGGCGATATTGTTTTGACTGGTACCGCCACTGGCAAAACGGTTTCTAATCTTGCAAACAGCGGTGATAATATTACATGGATCGTCACCGTTACTGCGAGCACAACGGGAACAGTTATTGCAAATATTCCTGCGGGCAATGTAAAGGATTGGGCTGGTAATAATAATACAGCAAGCACCATTATAGATAACACAATTACATACGACATCACAGCTCCCACAGCGCCAGGTGATCCAACAGCTGCTGCGGGTCCCAACATCAATGCTGCTGAAAATGCAGGATTCAGTATTGTAGTACCAGGGTTAGGTTCTACAGGAGCCGTCGTCAATGATGTTGTGTCAATCTATCAAGGAGGCGTTCTATTACTCAGTCACACACTCACTGGTCTTGAAGCAGCTTCCAGTTATACTTTCCCTGGCGTAGTATTAACAGGAGCCGATGGCTTGAAATCCATTTCAGCCAAAGTAACTGATGTTGCCGGCAATGTCGGACCTGCCGATGCAACACCGCTCTCTCTTAATTTAGATACTACTCCGCCTGGGATATCGATCGGTGCTCCTTCACTTTTAGCAGCTAACAGTAGCGCTACCATAGATTTTTTGATTACTTATACTGGATCCTCCACCGTGACGCTTGCCACCGGCGATGTGAGTTTTAATGCCACCGGAGGTGCCAGTGGAACAATCGCCATCATAAATCCTGGCACAAGTACGCCTACCGTGAGAATTACTGCGGCTATGGGCAATGGAACATTAGGAATTTCCATTGCTTCGGCAACAGCCTCTGATGTTGCTGGAAATACAGCGGCAACGGCAGGGCCATCCACGACATTTATTGTTGATAACACTCCTCCAACGGCTACTGCCCCAACCAACACAGCACAAAGATTAAATGGTGGGACAACATCAACCTCCACTGTTCAAAGCAATGAGGCAGGAAATATTTATTTTGTCCTCAATGGAGTGTCCGCTACTTCTCAAGCACAGATAAATACCGCCATTACTACCAACAATGCTTTCGTTGGAAAAGGAGCTGCTGTAGCAGCAACACCATATACTGTCACGCTGGCCGCAAGTCTCATTGATGGCGTCTATGATATTGTCGCTGTCGATGTCGCAGGGAACGTTTCGGCTATTGTTCCGGGTTGGCTTACTGTGGACAACACTCCACCAACTGCTACTGCCCCAACCAATACAGCACAAAGATTAAATAGTGGGACCACATCAACCTCAACAGTTCAAGTCAATGAGTCTGCAAATATTTATCTGGTAAAAAATGGGACGGCAGCCACTACACAGGCACAAATTAATACTGCTATTACTGGCAACAATGCTTTTCTTGGAAAAGGTGCAGCTGTAGCAGCAACACCATATACTGTCACGCTGGCCGCAAGTCTCATTGATGGCGTCTATGATATTGTCGCTGTCGATGTCGCTGGGAACGTCTCGGCTATTGTTCCGGGTTGGCTTACTGTGGACAACACTATACCTGTTGCAACCGCTCCTACTAATACAGCGCAATCACTCAAAGCCGCAGCCGTATCTACATCCACCATCCAGATTAATGAGGCCGGAGATATTTATCTGGTAAAAAATTCAGTAACTGTTTCCAATAATTTTGCAAATATCACTGTGGCAATCACTGCCAATTCTGCATTTCTTGCTAAGTCCTCTGCAGTCGGCGGAACACCTTATTTTGTGACGGTGCCTCCGTCCGCCAATGCTATTGATGGAACATATGACATTGTCGCCGTGGACATTGCCGGAAATGTTTCGAATCAAGTAGCCGGATGGCTGACCATCGATAATACCATCCCGGTTGCAACTGCTCCGATCAACACAGCGCAAAGATTGAAAACAGGAACAGTTACCACTTCCAATATCCGATCAAATGAAGCAGGCACAATTTACCTTGTAAGAAATACCGTAACGGTTGGAAACAACTTTGCCAATATAACCGCCGCGTTGGGTACCAACGATGCGTTCATTGGTAAGTCAGGTGCCGCTGCCGCCACTTCTTATACATTTACTGTTCCAGGAAGTATAAACGACGGAACATATGATATTGTCGCAGTCGATATTGCGGGGAATGTTTCAAATCAAACGGCCGGATGGCTTACGGTGGATAACACACCACCATTGGCGACCAACGCGCCTACTGCTATCGCCGGCCCAACAATAGATGGATTCGAATATACCGCAGGCTTTACTGTAACTGTAACTGGTTTGGTTACTGCCGGACAGGCTGCGCAAGGAGACTTGCTTGAGATCAAACTTGGTGGAGCATCCTTCCCTACTCCTCTTACGCGAGTATTAACTGCGGGCGACATATTAGCTGACCAGTTTGTATTCACAGTAAGCTGCGGACAGATGGGTGCTGATAACCCTGTAAAACTCATCAGCGCAATCATAACTGATGTGGCAGGCAACCTGGGCGCTGTTAGCGCTAACCTGAGTCTTGTAGTTGATACTACACCAGCAAGCAATGCAACGGCTATGAACTTTACCAGTGTTGGCACGACTTCAATGACAGTAAACTTTACCAATGGCGGAGGAACCTCCAGAATTCTGGTGATCAATCTGGGCAGTCCTGTAACCTTTGTGCCGGCTGGCAATACCAGCTATCCAGCAAATAATGATTTTACAGCAGCAGTTAATGTGGGCGGTGGAAATAAAGTGGTTGCAACAGCCAGTGGAACGACTATCATAAATCTATCCACCGATGTTGTATATTATTATGCGGTTTATGAATATAGCAACTGCGCAGGTCATGAGCATTATCTTACAGGATCGCCGTTAACCGGCAACCAGGTTACGGCCGCTGGTACTCTCACCGCATCAAGCACCGGTGGAGGAACAGCAACGTTAGTCTCTACGACAACCACACTTGTAGCAGCCAATGCAAATGCGGCAAACTTTTCATTCGTTGTTTCGGACGACAACGGTAACGCTGCTATAGACAATGCACCTACGCGGATTTCCAGCATTACTATTAATCGCGATGCTGCAGACCAGTCAGTAGACTGGACAAAAGTAATTGCGGGCGTTGTACTTTACGATGGGACAAATTCAATTAACTCAACAGCTAACGCAGCTAATTTTACGATCAATCAAAATTCCATTGTCATAACCGGAATTACAGCAGCCAACGCGGCACTGGGACTAATACCTGATAATACAGGAGTCGGCAGTACAAAAACCTATCAGATCAAAGTATGGCTAAGGACCGATATTGAAACGGTATCCGCTTTTGACATTGATAATAAAAGAATCGTGTTCAACGTAAGAGATATTGATTTTGCAACGACTGGTGTTGGCACGAACTCAAGCCAATTTACTAGTGGAGTTACCTTGTCTATTTCCGGCAATAACTCCGTACAGGTTGTTGCGGACAGATACGCCTTTACTTCCATCCCTGCCAGTGGCAACGCGGGTGTTGGATTTCCGCTCGTGATTGCTGCCACCGATATAAATGGCAACGTAGATCTTGATCAGAATTCTCAGGTGAACATCACTGCTCCAACAAAACCAGCGAGTGGTAATATTGTATTTACGTTTGCAACACCGGCCAGTGGCTCTCAAAATCTTGTAAACGGACGGAAAGGTTGGACGAATGTAACAGCATCCGCTGGGGGAAATTATGTTTTCCAGATTAATGACGTAGACGTTGCCCTTCCCAACTTTCCGGCTCTGCCAAGTGGTACTATTAACTTTGGAGCTTCCAGTAATCAGTCTTCGGTTATTGAGGATGTTGCATTCTTATATCCAGGGACCATTGACTATAAAACATACAGGCATGCGTCTCCTTTCACAACTGCGGCTGCTCCTCCTGCCGATGCAATTCAGGCAGCACAGTTTATTATTCTGGATGGTCCTGATGCCGACGCAATTGGTACTACCCTTACCTCCATTACCTTTAGCATCACAAATCCCGGAAACATTCAGGCAGTTGGTCTATATGACGGGACAAATATCATCGCGTCTCAACCTGGCGGCGCAACGGTTACATTCTCCGGCCTGTCACTCCTTGCGGAGGACGTTGCCAATGCAGGTTCAGGCCAAAATACTTTTGGTCTTTATGTTAGCTTCAATAATAATGTTGTAGATAACCAGCATTTCCAATTTACGATCACGAATGTTCTTACTGGTAATGGCGGATCTACTTTTACACTCGCCAATGGCGGTGGAGCTCAGTCTACAACAGTCGCCACAAAAAATGAAGTTGTTGTTACCGCAACTCAACTAAGGTATGTTCAACAACCTCTGGTTTCGCCGGCTTTTACTCTGCTTGGAATCGCTATGGCTCCAGCCATTACTGTAGAAGCTACCGACGTGCTGGGTTCAAGGGATTTAAATGATTTCGATGGGCAAGTAATTGGCCTGACATCAGGCGGTACTCTGAGTACAGCACCGACCGCGATGCTTGCTTTAGGATTTGGCACTTTCTCGGCAATTAAGCATTCGGCAACAGCCACAGGGATCGCTCTTACCACGACGAATGGCGCATTGTTAACCAATGCCGTTAGCAGCATTTTCGATATAAAGGCATCCAATGCTTCAAATATTATTGCTAATGCATCATTTTCATATCCGCAAAACATTGACTACTACACTGCTAATGCTGCCAGTATTGTAAACTCGGCAACGAGTGTAGTGGCAGCCAAGTTTGATATCCAGGATGGTGGCGGATCTGCTGACGCGGATGTGGCTAACACGATAGTCACTTCTCTCACGCTGGATCTAGGAAGCAATTTTGGATATATTAAACGAATAGAGCTTTGGGACGCGGCCGGAACTACCCCAATAAACGGTGGAACTACTGAACAAACTGTCTCAACGCAGTTAGTAACTTTCCCGGGTCTGTCACTTACTGCTCCCGATGACAATACATTATCATTTACCGTGAGGGTAAGTTTCACAGCCGCCGTTGTGGACAAACAGCAATTTACAATAGCGATCAATGCCGCCTCGACGCAGGCGCTTGTCTCTTCAACGTTCACAGCTCCCGATGCCGGTAGTGCAATAACAGACGCTTCTTCAAACAACAATAGAATTGATGTCATTGCTAAAAAATTAATTTTTACAACAAACCCGAACACGCCGCTGTTGCCTAGTATTGACATCAGTACTCAACCACCCGTACCGGTTATCAAGGCGTTGGACTTGAATAATCTTTTAGATATTGATTATGTCACGAATGTAACGCTGGCTTCTGCCGTAACACTTTCCACCAATACGCTCACCAGTGTCGCAGGCGTGTACACCTTTCCGGCGAATTTCCAATTCACACAGACCGGTGTTGGTACGCTTACAGCGACATCAGGATCATTGACGGGAACAACAAGCAGTGCCACGTTGATTCAATCAGGAACTGCAACCACAATTTCTGCCGGGGCAGCAGCGCCGGCAACTATCTCCTCATTGGTGGTAACGAGTGGTGCAGCAGTCTCCGCCTTTAACTTCAATGTTAATGATGATCCTATTGGAACGGCCGCCAACAACAACGATGGTCTCCCTACGCTGCTTGACCAGGTTATCATTACCGCGAATGCAGCGAATAACAATATCGCTGACTGGACGCAAGTCTTGGGAGGTGCTATTCTATCCGATGGAACTACGGCACATGATGTACCGGGTGTTGTTACATTTTCAGCGGGTGTGAATAAGATAACTTTCAGCAATATCAATGCGACCAGCCCTTTATTGAGTACAGTTCCCGACAACACAACCAAAGCTTACAAACTTTTGATTTACCTGAATCCAGCTATGTCAGCAGCGGTGGCCTCTGCGATAGATGGAAAACAGTTTGAGTTCGAAGTACTTCAGTCCAACATCCAATTGGCCGCGAATAGTACCGGAATCATTGCATTGCAATCGGCTAATTCCGGTAACGCAGATAAGATTGATGTTGCTGCTACGCAACTGAGATTCCTCTCACCTGCATCAGCTACTTCGGCAAGCCTTAACACTAATTTCCCAGGCGTTGTAGTAGAAGCGATTGATATTTACAATAATAGAGATCTTGACTTTACCGGAGCAAATTCAACAGTCAGAGCGTTTTCAAATGCCACCGGTGTAACAACGTCAAGTGGACCCGCTGTTAACACTACCCAGTTCGGCGTAGGCGCGAATGCCGGCTTGTTAAATTTCTCTGGCAGTTTTCAATATACCTCTGGTGCAAACGGTGATGATGTAACCCTGACCGTAAAAGCAGGTCCGGGTCCTGGAACAACCTGTGGTGTCAATGGAATTATATGCGGTACTTCTCCCATTATTTCACTTCTATCATCCTTTGAAAGTTCTGGACTAGGAGATCCAACCTTCCTGGTTCCTTCAACTTTGGATTATGTTAATCATCAGGAAGCGGTCAATATACAAAATACTGCTACCAGCCAGGAAATTTCGCGGCTCCTGCTTGTAGATGGAAGCCGGGTCTCTTTCCCTTATGGGGCAAGTCTGCTTACTACTAATACGAATAATGATGGCTTTGCCAATACTGACATTGATGGTGCAGCATCTAACCTAACATCAATCACCTTACGTATTACGCGGCCTTCCAACATCAGAAGAATTGCACTATATAGCGGCGGCGTCGAAATTGCGGGAACAGAACAAGATGTTACAGCGATCGGCGCGATAACTTCCGCGACAGTTTCCTATGATTTTGTTTTCAATGGTGCACCACTTATTACTGCAGCCGACGATAGCCAAACGCCTCTTAGCGTCAGGGTCAGCTATCGCAATACAGCACCTGAAGTTACTGACCACGATGCGATTACAGTTAGTGTTATAGCAGCGACAGTTGCGAATGGTTCTCTGTTCTATCCTAACCCGCCAAACGGAGCATACATCGGTGGTATTCTTGGAGGCTATTCAACACCTGCGGGTACAATTAATGTGTTAGCTACCAAACTCGACTTTACAATACCACCGGTTGCTTTCGCAGGATTCAATGAGCCTTTCGATGGGGGAACCGTTCAGGCACGTGATCAATTCTCGATACTGGATCTTGATTTCAATGCCCCATTATCAATTGCATCTCCAGTAACTACCACAGGGTCTTTTGCCTTTGCAAGCGGAGTAGCAAGCCTTGCAGGTATGCTATATAATGGAACAGGTAACGGAACAATGACAATCTCTGCCGGTGGCCTCTCAAGCAACGCTCCAACCCCCGTGGGCGGATTGGCAAATATTTCGATTCCATGCCCTCACATTGATGTAATCCACGTAACCACTTCAATTGCTACGGGCGGCGTGGTCACATCTACTAACCTTGCTGGTAACTCTACAGGAAAAGTAATCTTTGGAGTGACGTTCACGGCGCCCTATACTATAACTGGCCACCCTCTACTTGAAGGCTTCACGATTTCGTTCAGTAATTCGATAACAGCCGTCCTTAACAACCCTAAAGTATTCGAATCTCTCGTCACCGGTTATGCTGGTGGAAGTGCCACTGATGTAGTAGGGTCTGGTGTAGCAAACGCTTTGACGGTGGGTACAAAATCTATACAAGTTGTCTTTAAGCCTGCTAGTTATCGCGACCTCAGCAATCCGGTAAATGCCAACCTAACATACTTCTTAATGGTTGACATAGACCCAACGGCAAGCGGTAGCACACCATCCATCCAACCTTCATTAATTGATGGTGGATATGGTTCTACTACTAATGGGAACATCGTTACCGATGTGGGAAGCTCAGTTTCATCTACCACCGGGCAGACCTATACCTTTGCCTCAATTTTTCCTCCTATCCTTACAAGTTCTTATCCCGCGAAAGGTCAATTGAATGTTGACCCGGCCCAGGCATCACTTGACCTAACCTTTAGTGTACCCGTTTGGTCACTTGATCAACAAGTTAAGCTATGCGATCAGACAGCGGGAACTCCTTGTATAACACTAGCGGCTACTAATGGATTGTATAATCCCGCATCGTCAACTGTGGTAAATCAATCACACCTAAGTCAGCCTGTTTCCTTCACTATTCCAAGCGCACTAATCGCTGACCATGTCTACTATGTCACCATCGCGCAAGGCAGCCAGGCAAATAGGACTGGAATCATGGATGAAAATGGCAACGTGTACGGTGGGATCTCCTATCCAGGAACATTGTATTTTAAAGCTGCCACAACAACTCCGCCAGTGCTGTTGGGAGCCGCAACGTCACCAATTGCGCAAAGTGGCGACCCTAAAATCACGTTTACTTCAACCACTGGAGCAATCATTACTGCGGAGTTTAATGAACGAGGTAAGGCCTACTATCTTATCGTTAATCACCTGGCGACAGCACCGTCAATCGCAAACATAAACGGCAATACAGCGTACACTGGATTCATTGCGAGAGGTACGTTTCAGATAAATCAGACGGTACCAGTTTCTCAATACGGCATTGTAACACCTGTTACTCCATTTGTAGTTGGACAAACATATGACGTATATATTTATGCGGAAAATGATGCACTTCCAACACCATTCCCAACGTCTGCTGCCTACGGGGCACCGACTGTGAGTGCATCTACTTCCCTCATAGTAGGTGGCCCTGGGCCAACTATAACGTCAGGCACTGTTCCTTCGAATGCTGCGGGCGTATCTTTGAACAACCCGTCCATAAGTGTTTGCGACAATAGTTACCAGATTTTAAATTCACCTATCATTATAACTGAAGGGGGTAATACTCAATTCTATACCTCGGGCGGATCGCAGTCAATGAATATTGTCTTGCCCGCAGGCTTTCAGTTTGATGTGTCGCTAACCGGATCGTTGCCTACGTACGGAACGCTACAACTCATCGGAACGGATTTTACGCCCGGTTCGGGCACTCTTAGCTTCCTCGGTAACAGTATTTTGAAAGTTACTTTTAATAATACCGGTAACAACCCTGTCACCGCAAGCCTGGATAAGATTATTATCTCAGGGTTGCGAGTGACCGCGCCAAGTGCAACCAGCGGGCAGATGTTCCGGTTAGGGGGTCTTGCTATCCCGAGCATTGGTGATAGTCAAACCATCGGTACACTTACTGCTTTTGATGCTCCGGTGATTGGGTTTACCAACAGTTATTATCAGACATTGGCAAATCCGCCTGCAAGCGTTGTTACTTCAATACCAGACAATGCCAACCCGGCCGTGCTTACTCTTTCGCCAACACCTGCAAATGGAGTATCAACTCTTTTTGCCTTGGGCGATTTTGGACCCAGTTCCTTCAGTGGCCAGGGCGTTAACATTAACTTACTTACTCTTTCGGCAGTAACTCTTGATGTGCCGTTTAATATCACGGTAACACACACCGACAACAATGGTTGTGTGTCAAATAACGCGGTTCAGTATACAGTTTATGACCATATAAAGGCTGTCAATATCACCGATATTTCCCACACGACGCTTGTCAATACCCCAACAAATACATATTGCGCTGATAACGACAAGTTTGTAGTGGGACAAGTCAACCGACCCACGTATAATCGGACTGTCACAGGACATGTTCGTTATGTTTATTACGACAACCTCGCACCATTCTTTATGCTCAACATGACAGCAGATCTTCCTGCAGGTGCACTTACCCAGATCATGAATGGACCACAATGGAAGGCTGTCGTTCAATCATTACCTCAGGTGCTTGGTACGCACGTGACTGGTGCTGGCACATTCACAGATTATAGTTTCGATGACGCGGTTATTGCGGATGCTAATTTCCTTTCATCTAATGCTTTACCAGATCCTTACAGTAATTTCAAGTCAACCATCACGTCAGTAGCCACTGGCTTACCGATAACATTCTATACCGGTGGATCGCTTGGATTTATCGAACTGACCGGGAATTTCCAAAGCCGAACCAATTCACAAGTAAAAGTACCCCGGATACAGCGACTGGAAATCTTCTTGCCGGCCGTGCCTATCGTGGATGCTGCCCGACCTTCATTTATTGACGTAACGGATCCGAAAAATCCACCTTATTCTGTTTCAGGAACTGGACCAGTGAACAACCCGGGCACACTGGTATATTGTGAAGCGGGAGGCTTAATAAATATCAGTGCCCGGCCTGCGGCGGTACCTGGACAATCTGTAGGAACTTTTACGATCGTGGACGCTACATCAGGTCTTCCAATCCCGACTGCCGGCTTTACTGATAATACTAATGGAAGTGCTGTTTTTGATCCATCTGTAACGCCACTTAAGAATGGGTATTCCGATATAAAAATTATTTATTCCTATCAGGATAATAACTCACCTTGTCCAAGTACATCATATCAAATCATTCGTATCACTCCAAATCCTGTGTCTGGCTTTGACAAGAATGCTGTTATTAGTTCTTACACGCCGAACAACACTTCTTACTGCGTAGGCAACCAGATCAATTTTGATGCTAACTCGCCTAATCCGGTACCTAAAACTACCATCGCGGCTGCTCCTGTTACAGCACCTGCGACACCTGCAAACATTATTCAATCCTATTCATGGAATTTTGGAGATATAAATTCAAGCACCAACATCGTGGCCGGAGTTGCTCCAAGCCATACGTTTGGGCAGGCACAGACTTATATTGTTTCACTGGATGCCAGATCAAACTGGGGATGTCCTGCCGTAACATATACTCAAAATGTCAAGGTGGGGGGAATACCAGTTGTCAAAGTCAAGTTTGACGGGATTTCAACGACCGACCCGTTTAACTTTTCAGACAACGGTTCTACGGTTTCCGCAAATGATGTTATCAGCTCATTTAATTGGGACTATGATGGTAATGGTACATTCGATGCTGCGGGGGCTACCGTCAGTACGTCTTACACAACTCCAGGGCCGGTAACCTATGACATGAAAGTAATCAGCGGTATAGGTTGTGTAAATAGTTTAAGTCTTACTAACACGGCAATTGGACTTAGTCCTGGAGATAATGCCAGACTCAGGACTCTCGTTGTATTACCAAGGGCGGTCGCACCTTCCGGCACCGTTGGTTATAGCGAAAACTTTGATTCATCAAATGGCAACTGGCAGGTTTGGTACGCGAGCACGCCGACATTCCCACTGAATTTCCCTCCACCGGTGTCTGCTGTAAATACTCCTCTCCCTTCATGGAAGTACGGTGCACCGAGTGGAACAGTAATCAAACCTGACCCAACAGGAATAAACGGAACAAATTTCTGGAGAACCTATGATGCCTCTACTGGCAAATATACTGGAAATGAAAGGTCGGCACTTTATTCTCCAAGCATGGATCTTACTGCACTTGGGACACCTATGATCTCGTTTAACAGTCTCACTCAAATGCAGGTCAGCGATGGCGTAATTCTGGAATACTCGCAGGATGGTCTGAACGTTGCGGATCCTAATAAGAGCTGGACCGTGTTGGGCCAAAGCATTGGTGAAGGAGTGTTTTGGTTTACTGACAAAGGTATCTCAGCAAAACCTGGTGCCCAGATTGGAAACGACTTTGGCTGGAGCGGTAATACTAATACAGCGTGGGTGGAATCGAGACACAAACTGGATGACATTGCTAATACTGGAACCGGAACTTTGGCTAATAGGTTAAGTCGCGTTGTATTCAGGTTCTCCCTGGCCAGTGTGACAAAAACTCCTCAATATGAGGGATTTGCTATCGATAACGTTCGCATCGGCGAAAGAACAAGAACAATTCTTCTTGAAAGTTTTGCCAATACGGCAAATACCTCTAGCACAATAACTCAAGGAGTAGCTGACGAAAAAGTTACTAACGACCTTCTCTCTTATTTTCCAGCAACCGGACCTGGAGTACCTCCACTGGGTACACAAGTGGTAAAAATTAATTACCATCTTAATTTCCCGGGAAGTGATCCGTTCAATAATGATAATCCAGCAGATCCTAGTTCGCGAGCGCTCTTCTATAATATTGTTTCAACTCCGATTTCGATTCTTGATGGTTTCAAGGATGACCAGGACCGTCCAGTTACCACATGGGGCTCAACTTCTTATGGAACCAGGAGCTTGCAACTCGCCCAAGCCGACATAACTGTTACACCTACAGTGGCAAATGGAAAAGTAAGTGTAAGTGTAACTGTCAAGGCCGTTTTTGACTTGCCTGCCAACACGATCCTGCAAGTGGCCATACTGGAAGGACATATTCCGTTGTCAAGCCTGTCATCCGCTCAGAAAGCGCTGGTTAAAACTGGCGAGACGGACTTCTATTATGTGTTAAAGAAAATGTTGCCGACGGCAGCAGGTACAAGGTTCGGAACAACCTTGACCGGAGGATCCTCAAGAACATTCAGTTCCCTTGACTGGAGTCCCGATCCTTCAAAACTATACCCGGATATTAATGACCTTGAAGTAGTTGCATTCCTGCAAAATGAAACTACTAAAGAGGTTTATCAGGTGAATTTCTCGAGTGGCCAACCTGATCCTGGTATTGTTACAGGCGTAGAACCAATCTCTGCAGAGGATATCGAAGTCTATCCTAACCCTGCCAACCGGGAAATGAACATCCTGTTGCCAGGCAAGTTAAAAGCCGCAGCTCCGATCCAATTGATTGATCAGACAGGACGAGTAGCACTTGATGGTTCGATACCAGAAAATGCAAATTCTAAAGTGATTAATACGAGCGATTTATCCCCGGGATTATACATCTTCCAGATAAACGTTGGCAATGGAAACTTTACGAGGAAAAAGGTGATGGTGGTGCATTAATGTTTAAATCAGCCAGAAAAGAAAAAGCCCCATTTCACGCCAGAAAGGGGCTTTTTCTTTTAATTCTGTTTCATTTTTATTGTTCGCTCCTTTGCTTAATTTGACACTGTTTTTATAGAAAAGCTTTACTAACCCCCTACATGGAAATCTTTCTAAAAGCTGACGCATGGCTGGCGCTACTCACGCTATGCTTTCTTGAAATAGTGCTGGGTATAGACAATATCATTTTCATTTCAATCGTGTCCAACAAGCTGCCTGAAGAGCTGCGGCAGCGAGCACGTAATACAGGATTAGCGCTAGCACTGGTTGTACGCATTTGCTTTCTTCTCGGTATAACATGGATCATTGGATTTACCGAGCCTCTCTTCACTGTCCCGGCCAACTGGATGATGTCGCATGATATGCCTGTTAGCGGACGCGATCTCATTCTGGGATTTGGTGGTCTTTTTCTTATTGCCAAAAGCACGATGGAGATTAATCATGAGATGGAGGGCAGCGATGACGAAGATGATGAAGTGAGTATTGCGAAAAAAGCTGCCATCACACTTTCTGGTACAGTTGTCCAAATTATCTTATTGGATATAATATTTTCGTTTGATTCGATTCTTACAGCCGTCGGTATTGTGGACCGTGACAAAGTCATCATCATGATTCTGGCTGTTATCGTCTCCATTATTGTAATGATGTTTTTCAGCGGTACGATCAGTCGGTTTATTCAATTACACCCATCAATGGAGGTCCTGGCCCTGGGCTTCCTTATACTTATTGGTTTCATGCTGTTCCTGGAAGCGCTTCATTATGTGATTCCCAAAGGTTACATCTATTTTGCTGTAGCGTTTTCGATGCTCATCGAACTCACCAATATCCGCGTGAGGAAAAAACGAAAGACAAAACCTGTTAAACTCAACAAGCCTTTCAGCGAAGAAGAGATGAAGGAGGCGATGAAGGAACTCGATAGATAATTCGGTGATTCGTTAATGCCTAATTCGGTAATGATCAGGCAAACGCATCGCCGATATTATCGAATCACCGAATAGATTAAATATCCCAATTAAAATTATGACAACGATAGATCCCCGATATCCTATTGGAAAATTTGAGCCAAAAGAAAGCTATACACCGGAAGACATTAAGGTTAATATAAATCGCATCGCTTCCCTGCCAGATAAGCTAAAGAATGCAGTTACACTGTTGAATGATTTACAACTGGATACTCCTTATCGTGATGGAGGATGGACTGTACGTCAGGTTGTTCATCATATGGCCGACAGTCACATGAACGCCTACATCCGCTTTAAATGGACACTGACAGAAAACTCTCCGGTCATTAAAGCCTATGACGAAAAAGGATGGGCCGTGACCCCAGAAACTAAAGGCCCCCCTTCCCTATCTCTTGAATTGGTTACTGCGCTGCATGCGAAATGGGTAACTCTATTAAAAGCTCTCACTCCCGAAGATTTACGCAAGGAGTTTACTCATCCCGAAACCAAAAAACAGGTTGCCCTTGATCGTCTCATTGCTACCTATGCCTGGCATGGTGAGCATCATTTGGCGCATATTGTGTCTTTGAAAGAAAAGAGGGGGTGGTAAATCGGTAATCTGTGATCAGTTATCGGTGATCAGTAGTGCCAGTTAAAAGATAAATTTGTCACCCAACAGCGAGCTACCGATTACTGATCACAGCTTACTGATTACCACTTTAGCACCGCCTATATTTGTGGAAAGTAATTTCCAAAGTGTAATGTCTTTCTATAAGGCCCCAACTGTACTCTTCAATCGACATGTAGAAACGATCTATCCGTCGCTTTTAAGGAAGGTGAAACTAAAAGCACCTGAACGCGAAAGAATTACAACTCCGGATGATGATTTCCTTGACCTTGATTGGTACCGCAATGGACCGAAACAATGTGTCATTATCAGCCACGGACTTGAGGGAAATTCCACAAGATCATATGTAACGGGCATGGCCAAAGCATTTCTGTCAGCGGGGATAGATGCCGTAGCCTGGAACTACCGGGGATGCAGTGGTGAAATGAACCGACAGCGTAGATTCTATCATAGTGGCGCGACTGATGATCTGGGAACTGTCGTGAATCATGTCGCGGAAGAATACAGCGACATATTCCTGATTGGCTTCAGCCTTGGAGGAAACATCACTCTTAAATACCTGGGAGAGCCTAACGTCAATTCCAATATTCGAAAGGCAGTAGTCTTTTCTGTTCCGATCGATCTCTACAAAAGTTGTCTGGAAATCTCGAAGCCTCACAACTGGATTTATTCCGAACGCTTTCTTAGAAGTCTGAAAAAAAAAGTAAGAGATAAAGCTGCTTTGCGAAACGACATTGATACCGATATGTTAAACAAGGTCAAAAACCTTAAAGAGTTTGACGACCAATTCACGGGACCTATCCATGGATTCAAGGATGCCATGGACTATTACACTAAATGCAGTGCCATTCATTTCATTAAAAACATCCAAATCCCAACCCTTCTTGTAAGCGCATTGAACGATCCATTTCTCAGCCACGAATGCTATCCCATAGAGACAAATTCTTACCTTATTACTGAATTCCCCGAGCGAGGCGGGCACGTTGGTTTTACCTTGTTCGATCAGAATGGTTTATATTGGTCTGAGATAAAGGCTTTATCTTTTATTGAAAAGCATTAAATATGTTTATCCGGTATTCCCTGACATCCCACGCCAATGAGGTAGCAAAGCGCTTCTCCGTTGATGTTCCGGAGGGATACCAGCCCCAATACAATGCGGCGCCTACCCATTTGCTTCCGGTTATTACGCAGGACAGTCCACAAGGGATCTCGTTTTTTTACTGGGGAGCACCTCCACTGTGGGCCAATAAAAAACCGCTTGGAGAGAAAATTATCAACACCCGAATAGAACTGATTCAGGAGAAGTCTGTATTACAAAAAAAGCTTCGGGAGAAACGATGCATTATTCCCGCTGACGGATTTTACGAATGGAAAAGAGCCGGCAAGCGTACCAACATTCCATACCGCTTTACTTTAAGAGACAAGGATCAATTTTCCCTTGCAGGCTTGTGGGAAGAATATGACGACGAACAGGGAGACATGTTTCATACTTTCACATTGATCACCACTGAAGCAAATTCCTCTGTCATTCCTATAACGGACCGAATGCCGGTCATTCTAAGTCCATCACTGGAAAATGTATGGCTGCGATCTACCGATGAGCAGGAGCTTCTTTCTATTCTAAAATCCCCAGCACCTGCCCTGGACTTTTATTCTGTTTCGCCCCTGGTTAATTCTCCTGAGCGGAATGATCGGTTGGTTATCCTGCCAGCACCTCCGGCGGATCAGTTTGGGAACCTTACGCTTTTTGATTGATGTTTTATTGATTGTGCGAAATATTACAAAGGGTTTACGAGGAGTGGTGGCCGCGTCCCCAATGCTTCGGGAGGGTGGTGTAATGGCACTGTGGGGGAAAGCCTTTTTCCGCCTTGACTTTTTTGGTTCTTTTTGTATCGAAGACAAAAAGAACAAAAAAAAATAATCTGATGAATTCAAAGGCTCCGATAAACTAAACTCGATTGATATGTTGAGTTAGAAATATAGTTTTACCTAAATTGGGTGTGAGAATTCCATGTGACATTTTTTTGCCACAGATTGCTCAGATGCACACAGATCATTGCCGATAATTCGTTTGCTGGTCAAGAAAATAACACAGAAAGGCAGCTACGCTGCCTGTCTGTGAAATCCGATAGTTGTCCTTCGATTGAGCTGCGTTTCTTTCAATTGAATTTCAGGTAACAGTTGGAACGATCTTCGAAAAACTGAAATCTATCACGCTCATAGCAATGGAAATACAAAGGGTTTACGAGGAGCGGTGGCCGGGCGGAAAAGCGGGGTGGTGTGATGGCACTGTGGGGGGAAGCTTTTTTCCGCCTTGATTTTTTTGGTTCTTTTTGTGTCGAAGACAAAAAGAACAAAGAAAAAATAATCTGATGAATCTAAAGGTCCTGATAAACTAAGCTCGATTGATATGTTGAGTTCGAAATATAGTAATAGGGTCTTGGAATCTGTGGGAACTGCCTTTGAATCAAAACCCATCCCCCTCCTCCTTCTTCGGATCTTTCTTAGGAACGGGTTTCTTCAATGGAGTTTCCGTCGGTTTGCTCTTCTTGAACAACCCTCCCTTCTTCTTCGGCTGATCGGGACTATTCACATCTGTCAGGTTAGTCTTAGGGGGAGCGGTTACTGTAGTCCCCGTCGAATCAGTCTTCTCCTTCTTCTTGAATAAATTTTTAAGACCCTGAATGAAGCCCACCTTTTCTTTTTTAGCCCCCGTTGTCTTAGCCGCTTTCTTCTTCTCTGAATTGTTTTCCATTGCGGCCCGAACATCGGGCAGCACAAGCATTTCACGGAAATACCACATGTAAAGATCCTGATCCAGATTGAATTTCTCTTTGGTTTTAGTGATCGCATACGTGCTATCACCAGGTTCAATTTTCTTTGCAGCGTTAGTGCTGTCGTCTACTACATCACGTTCCGCAAGAAGAAGATCGGGGTCCTTATCGACTTTCAATGAGTCAGGAATTTTAGGATAGATAGGCTTCATTTCCACCGTCTGCATTTTCCTGTATTTCTTCCGGTAGGACTCTGGCACAGCAATCAGGTATTTACTCTTGCTTGCCGTGTATATTTTAGGAGTAGAATCCTCTTTAAAGTAGCTGAACTTCTGACGAAGCGCCTCTTTATCATAAATAAACGAACTCTGATAAGCAGGGCAAGCCAGACGCTGGGTGCAAGCGCTGATCAAAAAAACTAAGACAACTAAGACAAGAAACGCCCTGGTCATGCGTGGATTAGAGTGCAATCAACAAAATTAAAGAAATAACCCCAACTAATGCCGAAAAATGCATTTAAGTAACCATCATAACTATCTGGTTTTCAAGATAATTAACTATTAAGTGCTAATTTTTCACTTTTAGTCAATTTTAAGACTACCAGGTCATATGAATTATCAATGAGCCCTTTTATTAACCTATCCGGAACTGAACCATGCATTACCACAGTCACCCAGTGCTTTTTATTCATGTGATATGCCGGTTTAATGAAGGAATACTTATCGCGCAGCTCAACGCCATCCTCAGGCGCCACTTTTAAATTAATTCCTTCAAATGCCTCAACGTCGGTTAAAGCGAACATCTTTCCTATCACCTTAAATACCAGTGTATTGTTATCAAGAGGAAACTCTTCTGTCGCTCCTTTCTTTGATAAACAATACTCCCTGAATGACTCTATGTTCACTGAAAGAAACGTTTAGCGACAAGATAAATTATAGCCAGGAGGAAAACGATAATCGAAATTTTATTGATCCCATGCATAATTTTGATATTTACATTATCAGGTCGATTAGGGTCCTTCTTTCTAAAGAAATAACCTCCCACTTCTCCCAGTGAAAAGTAGTCCTTCCAACTCATTTTTTTCTTTTTAATCTCCTGATCCTGTTCATTTTCCATGGCTACACTTTCTCAGTTAAATCAATCCAGTTTCCATCCTCCTGTATAAGACCTATCAATGCATCTACTGCTTGAGCTGCAGGAACGTTTCTCCTTACCACATCCTTACTTCTGTATAACGTAATCCTGCCAGGGCCGGAACCAACGTATCCATAGTCGGCATCTGCCATCTCTCCCGGTCCGTTTACAATGCAACCCATAATGGCTATCTTGATTCCTTTCAGGTGATTAGTGCGTGACCTTATTTTTGCAGTGGTCTCTTGTAAGTCAAATAAGGTCCGGCCACAGGAAGGGCAGGAAATATATTCAGTTTTCGAAATACGGGTCCGGGTAGCCTGTAGAATGTTAAAGGCAGTCTCGTTTATTAGCTTATCAGAACCACAGTTCTCAGCAGCAATGAATGTTCCGTCGCCCAGACCATCCATTAAGAGTCCTCCTATATCAGTGGCGGAATAAAGTTGCAGTCTTTCAGGAGTTAGATCACGATAAGCCCTGCCAATTATTACCGGTACATTGCAACCCTGTTCTATCAATTCCACAAATAATCTCCTTTGCTCAGCATACCCATGTTTGTTATAGGTATCTATTAAAAGAACGGCGGTAGCATCCGATTTAAGTTTTGCTATCAACTCGTGTGAAACATCTTTCAGGCAAGCATAAATAAAATTAAGTTTATCTGATACCTCCACTCCTTTTAAATAGTCACTGGCCTTTATAAAAGGATAACTCCTTGATTGAGACTTATTTCGAAGCCACTGGGAGTGATTAT
>JANYDR010000185.1 GCA_025363495.1 Cyclobacteriaceae bacterium
CCTCCGGATTTATGAAAAGGGAAAGTTAACATTAGGAGAAGCTGCAGAACTTGTTGGACTTTCAAAGGGGGCATTCATGGAAACCCTCGGTAACTACGGAGTGTCTGTTTTTAATTACCCATATTCGGACCTTGACCGAGACGTTGAGAATGCAAAAAGTCATAATCTCTGACACAAGCTGTCGAATTCTTCTAAACAAGATTGGAGAACTAAATCTATTAAATAAGCTATTCGGAATAATTATCATCACTCAGGAAATTACTGATGAATTCAAAACGGAATTGCCGAGCTGGTTTAGAGTTGAAAATCCTATAAATAAAACTTATCAAAAAATTCTCGAAGCTTCCCAGCCAGTGCAATTGCATTTGCCATTGAACAAAGTGATTGTTTACTCATAATTGACGACTATAAAGGAAGAAAATATGCCGCGAAGCTGGGAATAAAAATTACCGGGACTCTGGGAATAGTAATTGAAGCGAAATTAGTTGGACACTTAAAATCAGTAAAGCCATTGCTGGAAAAAATTAAAAAGACTGATTTCAGATTAACTTCGGATCTCGAAATCAAGACGTTGAAAAAATCAGGAGAAATTTAAGGACAAATGATACTCCAAAAACTACCTCAATAACACCAAATGAAATTTACCCGAAGACAATTTGTCAAAACTTCATTACTAAGTACCGTTGCAGTTGGACTCACTCCTACCATTACTAATGGGTTAGGGTTATCGAACGAAATGGAAGCCTCAGATATTACAAAAATGTCGGTCCATGAGTTGTCAGACTTAATTCACAAAAAGAAAATTTCATCATACGAAGTCGTTTCTGCATTTGTTAAAAGAATTGAAGTCGTTAATCCGCGCCTTAATGCAGTCGTTGCCTTCAGACCGGAGGAAGCATTGAAAGAGGCCAGAAAAGCAGATGAAGAATTAAGTAGAGGAAAAAGTAAGGGAGTGTTACAAGGAATCCCGTGTAACATAAAAGATTCATTTGACACAGAGGGAATTGTTTCAACCGGTGGCACGTTGGGACGAAGCAACTTTATTCCAAAGAAAAATGCAACCGTTGTTCAACGATTAAAAGATGTCGGTGCTATCATCATGGGTAAGACCAATACACCCGAATTCACAATGTCATTTTTTACAGACAATCTGGTGTATGGTAAAACTAAAAATCCATACGATCTAAACAGATCACCCGGGGGAAGCAGCGGTGGTGCAGCATCCATCATTGCAGCGGGAGGTTCTCCATTTGACATTGGTTCCGACACCGGTGGAAGTATTCGATTCCCTGCACATTGTTGTGGCATAGCAGGCATTAAACCAACATCGGGAAGAGTTCCCAGGACAGGACACATTATCGGGTATCAGGGCGTCAGTCAATCAATGACGCACGTAGGACCACTAGCCAGAAATGTTGAAGACTTAAACTTGCTTCTCAATATTATTTCTGGTGCCGATAACATAGATCCTTATGTTTATCCTATTTCTTTTCAGGATTATAACAAAGTTGACATCAAAAAATTAAGAATGTCATTCTTCGTTGCTAACGGACTGGTGAAACCATCGGAGGATACATTTAAGACCATCAATAAAGTTGTCAAAATTATTTCCGATGCCGGAATGAATATTGCCGAAGACATCCCGAAAGGAATTGAAGAATCAGCAAAGCTTCGCAATTATTTGCTCATGGGTGATTGGCTCAGAAGAATGCTTGATCAATATGGCACCACCAAAACGGCAATGAATTGGATATACGAACTGCAAAACCCTCCAAGCTCAGAGTATGCGTTGATGGTGGAAAAGACTGACAATTACAGAAGTTCCATGTTGTCTTTCTGGTCTAAATATGATGTGCTTATTTGTCCTGTGAGCCCAATGCCTGCGCCCTTGCTTGATGCAAAAGTGGATACAGCAACATACTTCAGCTATACAATCGCATTTAATATTACCGGGTGGCCCGGTGCTGTGATACGGGGTGGAACTTCTGTCGAAGGACTGCCGATCGGTATACAGATTGTTGCTCCGCCGTGGAGGGAAGACATTTGCTTGGCAGTTGCTAAGTTCTTAGAGAATGAATTGGGAGGTTGGAAAAATAGTATGGTTATTGATAAGGGGTGATGGGCGACTTCGTCGCGTGCATTTACCGCGGAGGCGCGGAGACGCAAAGGCACGCAGAGTTAGTTTGATAAAAGTCTCTGTGGTGATCACGCCAGTGACGAAGTCACCCAAGTCTTTGCAAGAGGATCGAATAAAATTTGATATTATTTTTCTTTACTTGTACTATATATATAATAGCGCCATTTATCCACCAATTTATGCAACGAAGAACCTTTATTAAAAAATCATCTTTGATGGCCATGAGTTTAGGCGCCTTGGGTATAATAGATTCCAAGGGTTTTACTTCCGCTAACAATCCCAACGTAAACGGACAACGCATTGAAAGCCGTATTTTGGAATTAGCCAAATTTGGAAATGACGCTAATGGTCACGGCTACCGTGTCGCTTTCACCAAAGGCGACATCGAAGGACGCGCCTGGTTCATGGAGTTGATGAAAAAAGCCGGGCTCGAAGTAACCGTTGATTATGCAGGCAACATCATCGGCAAACGAAAAGGAAAAAACTCATCGTTAAAACCCATTGCGTTCGGTTCGCACATTGACATGGTACCCGATGGCGGCAATTACGACGGTGCATTGGGTTCTATTGGTGCATTGGAAGTCATTGAAGTCCTGAACGAAAATAAAATAGTAACAGTACATCCGCTGGAAGTGATCATTTTTGCCAATGAAGAAGGAGGCACTGTTGGCAGTAAAGCGATTGTCGGCCAGCTTACGCCTGAGGGATTGAATCAAGTGAGCCAAAGTGGCTTGACGATGGCAGAAGGTATTAAAGCAATTGGCGGCAACCCTGATAGAATTCAGGATTGCATCCGGACAAAAGGCAGCATCCACGCCTTTATTGAATTGCATATTGAACAGGGCGGTATTTTAGAAAGTGAAAATCTACCAGTTGGAGTTGTAGAAGGAATAGTCGGTATTACGCATTGGAAAGTTACTGTCGAAGGTTTTTCCAATCACGCCGGCACTACTCCCATGAACCTAAGACAAGATGCGTTGCTTGCTTCATCCAGATTGGTTATCGCGGTCAACGAAGTGATTAATAGTCTGCCGGGAAATCAGGTAGGCACCATCGGAAAAATGACCGTGCTTCCTGGTGCGTACAATGTTATTCCCGGTAAAGTTATATTGGGTTTGGAGATACGAGACTTGTCCACTACAAAAATTGAAACGCTGTTTGGTGAAGTTGAAAAACGTGCAGCCGTGATTGCAACTGACTCAAAGACAAAGATCAGTTTTGCCCGTCAAGCGAACGCTTCAATACCCGCGCTGACTGATAAAAGCCTGCAACAGAAAATTGATGCGTCGGCAAAAGCGCTTGGCCTTAAAACGAAATTCATGCAAAGCGGCGCGGGACATGATTCGCAGGAGATGGCAGTAATCGCGCCGGTGGCAATGAATTTTGTTCCAAGCGTTGGCGGAATCAGTCATTCACCAAAAGAATTTACAAAAACGGTGGATATGACCAATGGAGCGAACGTGTTATTGCAAACAATATTGGCAGTTGATAAAGAATAAAGACTGTTTCAAAGATTAATCCAGTGGCAATTGTTATCAAAAGAACAAATTCCGACAACGAAGCTTTTCAAATCCTTGTAAAAGAATTAGATCTTGATTTGAAGATTCGCGACGGAGAAGAACATTTGTTTTATGTGCGTTTAAATAAAACAGATAAAATAAAATATGTCATTGTTGCTTACGACGAAGATGTGCCTATTGGCTGTGGCGCCGTACGCGAATATTCCCAAGACACAATGGAAGTCAAGCGAATGTTCGTTCAACCGAATAAACGTAATCAGGGTATTGCTTCTACAATATTATCCGAGTTAGAAACCTGGTGTAAAGAGTTGAACTATAAAAAATGCATTCTTGAAACTGGTAAAAATCAACCCGAGGCGATCAGGCTTTATGAAAAGAATGGCTATAAAATGATTGCGAATTATGGACACTACAAAGACGTTGCCAATAGTGTCTGCTTCCAAAAAGAATTGGAAGACTAACCCGAAATGCTACAGCTGAGTTAAGCTACTCAATGGATTTTTTGCTCCAACAACTTTCCCAACTCTGCACTCGGAATATTCTTTCCAATGATCTTTCCAGTTGGATCAAGTAAGTAGTTTTGCGGAACTGTCTTCACTCCATAAAGAAGCGCTACTTCATTTTTCCAAAACTTAAGATCGGATGTATGAGTCCAGGTCAGTTGATCTTTATGAATTGCTTTTATCCAATTTACCTTGCTATTGTCAAGTGAAACACTGACGATCGTAAAATTCTTACCCTCATATTCTTTAAAAGTCTTTACCAGCATGGGATTCTCCTGACGGCAAGGCTTACACCAGCTTGCCCAGAAATCAATCAATACGTACCGACCGCGAAAAGAACTCAATGATACATTCCGATCTACTGTATCTTTTTGAATAAACTCAGGTGCTATAGAACCAATAGCGGTTTCACGGGCAGTGCGAATATCCTTGCCCAATTCTTTGCCGGACAACGTATTTTTTATTTCAGGTGAAAGTTTTTGAAATAATGGTTCTACATGGTCGGCATCAACCGAAAACGTATGATCCATGGAGAAATTCTGTATACCGTAAATACTCACAAAAGAAGTCGGATGTTGCTCAATAAAAGCCCCTATAACTTCCTGCCTTTTCTGAACACTTGCTTTCTCATCTAATGACGCTGTCAATTGCTCAAGCTCCTTTTGAATAGCTCCTCCATTAATGACTGCCACGTTCAGAGAGTCCTTTGTTTGAATTTTAATAACGTCATTATCGACAAACAACTGTGTAATGTTTTTCATTCTGGGGGCCTTGTCGAATTCATTGCCATACTTCATCGTCAGGTAGGCAAAGGATGGCTCTCTTACCGATCCTGAAACCATAAATTTCCCGTTACCTGACTCAGCGGTATATTCAACCCACTGATTTATATCGCGGACGGTAAGTATTATCTTGCCTGGACCTTTTAGATTTTCAACGGTGACGCTTATTTGAAAAGATTTCTTCTCTGGAGATTGTGCTGCAGTGGTGAAATACAGTTTCACTACTACAAGAATTGCTATTATTATTGATTTCATTGTCATTATTTTATTTTTTTAACTATTGTGCCATGATGTGCCTATGTGTTTAATGTATTTTTTAAACACATAGGCACATTAGAAAACATAGCCGCTGGTCTATTTCTCCTGCTTCACCACTTTGCCGCCAATCATTACAAATTTAATCTTCTTTAGTTCATTAATATCAGCTACGGGATCACCCTTCACAGCTATTATGTCGGCAAATTTCCCAGGCTCAATTGTTCCAAACTCTTTATCCTTTCCAAGGACTTCCGAATTACCTTTTGTGCCGGCTACAATGGCTTGCATTGGCGTCATCCCAAGTCGTACTAATTCTGAAAACTCATTTGCCCCGAATTCAACCGGGCTCGCGAAGAGGTCGGTACCAACACCGATCTTTACTCCCATCTTAATCGCTTTTCGATAAATCTCATCTCGCTGCGGAGCATAACCTTTTACAATTCCATAAGCTTTTGACAACGCTTTACTGTCTTTGTATGTCTCCAGTGTGTACTTAAATATAGTGAGGGTTGGCACGAGCACCGTTTTATTTTCAATCATCAGCTTCATCCCCTCCTCGTCCATAAATGATCCGTGCTCAATCGTCTTTGCACCTGCCATCACCGCCATCTTAATTCCATCGGCTGAATGAGCATGTGCCATCACCGGAACATCGCGGCGTGCCGCCTCCTCCATTGCTACTTTTAACTCCTCCGAACTGAAGTGAACATTTTGTGGATTGTCACCAGCGGTTGCATACGCTCCAGTCACCAGAATCTTTATCCAGTCACTGCCATATTTAATTTCATTTCTTACGGCTTTAAGCATTTCTTCCGGACCATCTACTACGAGCCCATCCACAACAGGATGCTGTTCGTACGAAAGAAAATTAATATCTCCACCTCCGCCCGTGACAGAAATCCAATGACCGGCTCCATAAATTCTTGGTCCAATAAACAATCCTTTATTAATAGCATCACGGATCTCAAGTGTAGCATAACCAACATCCGCATCTCCCGCGGTTCGCAATGTAGTCCATCCCGCCATCAACCAATCCTGAGTGCGCTTTAATCCTTCCAGCGCTTTTTGAGCTGATGACTTGCGCAAGTGATCAAGCTGGTACTCATCTCCGGATGCTAACGGATGAGAGTGAAGATCAATCATACCAGGAAGAACTGTGAAATCACTGAGATCGATGACTTGAACATCTTTCGGGATAGATTCTTTTTTCCCAATGGATACAATCCGTTCTCCATCAATAATAATAACTGCGTTGGAAATTGACTTCCCGGTTCCATCGATCAGCGTCTTACAAATTATCGCTTTCTTTTGCGAGTAAGCTGCTGATACGATAAGAAAGAAGAGGACTATAAAAAGTTGTTTGAGCATCTGTTCTATGTTCTTAGTTCTAT
>JANYDR010000489.1 GCA_025363495.1 Cyclobacteriaceae bacterium
TAAGCCGCTCGACTTCATTGCGAAAAATAAAGGCACCAATAATAAAGTGTAGGGTAAGACTTTTGAAAATAGTATTTATCAAATTTCCGGATACACACTCTCCATTTTGGAGACGGCCGGGGTGAGGAAAAATGACAGCGCTAATAAACCTAGCATTGCCTCATTATGGCGCGCCACCCTGGCCACAAATAATTACCGAAAAGTCCTTTTCCATCTGTTACTAAATTGTTACCTTAAGGTTAACATTCCTTAACATGAGATGAAAAAGTTGATTTTTATAGCTTTTTACCTGGTTTCAATTCATGTTGCAGCGCAGAATGAGTTATGGTATCCGGG
Source organism: Cyclobacteriaceae bacterium (assembly GCA_025363495.1). Classification (GTDB taxonomy): domain Bacteria; phylum Bacteroidota; class Bacteroidia; order Cytophagales; family Cyclobacteriaceae; genus ELB16-189. The sequence continues at coordinate 337 of JANYDR010000489.1, forward strand.
GGCAGTTGTTACAGTGGCGGATGAAGTCATTGTTGGCGAAATCTTACTTCATCCACAGTATGATTTACTGGTAATCAGACAAGGTGATTCCAGATTAGTGCTCACGGCGAGTAAGCTTAAGTCGATCAGATACTTTGACGAGGGCAGCAACATCAATAGAAAGTTCGTTGTGCTATCGGACAATCAAAATCAAAGAGAGCGGAAGATTTATGAGGTCATTCTATTCGGGGCAGTCCCCGTTCTTCGAAGGGCTAAGAATACATTTACTGTGACCTCTTCCAATGCTGATGGTTATAATTATTATTTCGTTCGCGATGAGAAAATAAGGAGCGTTAGAAAATTCAGAAGTAATCTATATCCTGACATAAAAAAATTTCTGAAGAATGAAGAGAGAATACTTCATTTAAATCCTAATCACACGGCTGACGCGATTCGATTTATTGAATTGTACAATCAGTTTTCCAGTATAATGGCTTTAAGATAGAGTATTAAAATAGATTAGATAAATTTCCTACAGACTCTAAGACCCTGCTTGATAAAACTATATTTCTAACTAATAAGAATATCGTTTCTCTAACTAATACACTTAACCACAAAGATCGCAAAGAATGCCGAAGGCATTAACTCAGCGACCTTTGCGTCTTCTCTTCGTGTACTTTGCGGTTAACATGCCGCCGGATGGCTCCGCCTCGCCCGCACATCTGTGAGATCTGTGGGAAATGTATTCCTGGAAATGTATTCTTCCAAATTCCTAATCCCTGCTTAATATCTTCTCATCCACCAGTACCCATTGCTGATTTTCATAATAGCAATTAAACGAAGCAAATAAATTATTATCTGCATCCTCTATGAACAATCTTCTGAAAGATGTTGGTATGATTTTAAACGAAGTCTTTTTTACTTCAGAAGCAACTGCGGCAGAAAGTTCGATCAAATTCATATAGCAGAGCTTGGACCAGTCAAATTTTTGTAAATGAACAGTGCTTGTTTCGTACTGGATCCCATCAGCCGACATAACTACCGGTAGAAAACCTATGTTTTCACTTTGAAAATAAATTTCACAGAAGAAATTTGTGTAGCGTACTTCGTGAATGGGAATTTTTAAAAGACTTTCCAGCTTTAATTTTTCCCTTTCAAGATCCATATTCTTTATTAGCAAACCACCGGCCGGAGTCATTTATTTTCTTCTTTTTGCTGATTGAATACAATTATAGCAAACCAGTATTGTTCAATCATTAAATGTTTATTACCAAGACGTTAAATCCTAATCTGGGAGTAACATAGATGTAAAGTTTTCAAAAAGTCATTTATTAGAAAAGGGTGGGAAGCCTTGCCACCTTGCGCGGCATTTAAACCACATAACCCTATGCAAAAAATTCTACAGCTTTCAGGAGACGATCGACCAATTCTTAAATGGATTGCGCTTATCTTCTTCTCAGTATGCGTGTTATCGATGAACGCGCAGGCACAGCAAACGATTACTGGAAGAGTTACTTCCAGCGAAGATCAGGCTCCTTTACCAGGTGTGAATGTTCTGATTAAGGGAACATCCAATGGCACTATCACTGATGTTGATGGAAACTACAGACTCACCGTGCCATCTGCTAATGATGTATTGGTATTTTCATTCGTTGGGTTTGTTACTCTGGAACAATCAATTGATAGTAGATCCATTATTGACATTGTTCTTCCGTCCGATGCCAAGCAATTGACAGAGGTAGTAGTAACTGCTCTTGGTATTAAGAAGGACGTGAAGAAGGTAGGTTTCGCGACACAAGATTTGCAGGGTAGTGAAATCACCAAAGCAAGAGAGCCAAATACTGTAAATTCTCTTTCTGGTAAAATTGCTGGTCTTTCCATAGGAGCTTCTCCGGAGTTATTGGGAAGACCCAATGTTGTTTTACGCGGAAATACCGATGTGCTTTTTGTTGTAAATGGAGTTCCTGTCAATTCTGATACCTGGAACATTAGCGCTGATGATATTGAAACTTATACTGTATTAAAAGGACCAAACGCAGCAGCTCTTTATGGTTTCAGAGGTCAGAACGGTGCTATTGTTATTACAACCAAGTCAGCAAAGAAGGCGGATGGCAGCGGCAAAAACTGGGCAATCGATGTTAACTCCAGTACGATGGTTGAGAGCGGATTTCTTGCTTTCCCAAAAAACAATGAAGAATACGGACGTGGTAACGTGTTTAAATATTCCTTCGGCGATGGCTTGTATGATTTCGGACCATCCTCAACGGTTGGAAATCAACGCTTGCCTGAATGGGGACCTCGTTTTGAAGGTCAACTGGTAAAGCAATATGATAGTCCTTATGATCCTACTACAAATACAAGGACTGCTACACCCTATACAGCCCGTGGAAAAAATAATCTTACGAATTTCCTGAATCCAGGATTGCTGTCAACAAACAATATCGCTTTCGCAGCAGCCGGTGATGGGTACGACGTAAGGGTATCATACACTCACACGTTGCAAAACGGTCTTGTTCCCAATACCAAGCTCAACATGGACAATTTCAACATCAACACAGGATTTGACCTGACTAGCAAATTGAGACTGGATGCCAACATCAATATGAATATTCAGCATACGCCGAACATTCCTGATGTAGCCTATGGTCCTAACAGTTACGTCTATATGTTTGGAGTATATGGATCTGACGACTATGATGTTCGTGATCTAAAAAATTATTACAAAGGCCCAATGGGCGTACCAGGATTACAGCAATATAATTTTGAATATGGACGTTTGAACAATCCTTATTTTATGGCAAATGAATGGCTGAGAGGTCATAATAAGAATGACGTATATGCATCCATGAAATTTACATATAAAGTAAATAAGGATATCAATGTCAGTCTTCGTTCCCAGGTTACTGGTTGGAATCAGACACGGACTGAAAAAGTCCCTGCAGGCGTTGGTCTTAACACCTATCTCCCATGGTGGCAATTCGGCTGGTACGGAGATTACCGTGAGGACAAACGTAACTTATTAGAAAACAACACCGACGTTCTTGTAACCTACAATAAAACAGTTTCTGATTGGAGTATCAGTGCATTAGCAGGTGCAAATGCGCGGATATTTAACTATAGCTCTTCATTCACTACTACCAAGGTATTATCTGTACCAGGAGTGTACAGCTTTAATAACTCGGCGGGCCCATTGATTGCGTATAACTATGGTTCCAACATGAATGTGTACAGCGGTTATTATAGTCTCGATTTTGGATATAAAAACTATTTCAGCATTGGAACCACTGGACGGGTCGATAACCTTTCTACACTTCCAAAGGGTAATAGCACATTCTTCTACCCGTCAGCATCGATAAGCAGTGCGCTTACAGACTATATTAATCTTCCGGAAGCGATTAGTTTCCTGAAAGTCAGAGCATCCTATGCTGAAGTGAAATCCGGGCTTACTGCTTCCCAGGCCCCTTCAGCCTATCAATTGATAACTGGTAAATCATTAAACTCTGGTTTGCTTGGTTACGGCAGTGAGCTTTACACTTCATACGATGGTCCAAACTACGCTAATCAGAGTCAATACACTGCCGCAACGTACTATAATGGTTCTAACTCCATTTCATATCCGAGCACGCTTGCTAATCCTAACGTTTCAGCATACAAGGTTGAATCTTATGAAGCTGGTGTTGACGTTCGCTTTCTTGAGAACAGGATTGGACTTGATGTAACCTATTTTATGAACCTGAATGGTCCTAGCATTACTCCGTTGGCCATTGATCCTGCTACTGGCTTTTATTCCAAGAACCAGAATGCATTGACCACCCAAAAGAAGGGCTGGGAGATATCGTTGAAGGGTACGCCAGTGAAAGGTCAAAAGTTCAGATGGGATGTGTTAGCTAACTGGTCAACATTCAGAGAAACTCTTTACTCTATCGGCCAGGGATTACCATCTTATACTTTAAATGGACATAACTATGTAGTAGGAGATAGAATGGATGCATTTTATAGTACTGCGTTTATCCGCGATGGCCAGGGAAATGTTGTTTATAATTCAGCGGGCGCTCCGCTTCCTACTCCTGGTGGTGTAGCAAATAATGCATTCCTTGGTAATCTTAATCCTGATTTTTCATTCGGGATAAATAACAAATTCAGTTATAAAGCATTCAGCTTCAGCTTCCAGTTTGACGGACGTATTGGTGGTAAGATATATGACCGCGTATGGTACCAAATGATGAATGGTGGTACGGCACAGGAGACCGTTCAGGGTGCACTTGGAGACGCCAGACTTAAAGAATGGCAGAGCACTAATAATGGAACAGTCGCACCAACTCCAGCCTATGTTGGACAGGGTGTCGTGATTACATCCGGAACCCCAGTCTTAAGCGGTGGAAAAATTACGAATCTAAGCGAGCTTACTTTTGCACCAAATACTACTCCACAGACTGTTCAAAGTTATTTATCTTCTTCTGTAGGAGGTGCTTTTGATGAGGCATACATGATTAGCAGATCATACGCAAAATTGCGCGAGGTGAACATCACCTATAATTTTCCTTTGACTGGAAAGAAAACTGTTTTCACAAAAGCATCGATTTCGCTGGTGGGTAGAAACCTGTTATACTTTGCTGAACGCAAGGATTTTGACATTGATCAATATGCAAGTGGTTATAATGCTCAATCACGTTCACTGACAGGTACACCGGGAAGTGTGGACTTGTCTTCTCCTACAACCCGTCGTTTTGGTATCAACATCAACTTAGGGTTTTAATAACAATCATTTTAAGAAATGAATCATATGAAACGAATTACAACCTTACTTTCAATATCCTCACTTTTATTTATAATCGTGAGTTGTCAGACCGGGGACCTTTCTATAAACCCCAATGCAGCAGGACAAACTTCACTTGTTAACTTAAGCCTCTTTCTTAATCGCCTTGATAATGAGATATACAATGGCGGTGGAGTGATGGATGGTTATTCAAATAATCAGCCCGAAGGCCCCTGGAACCAGGTGCAGCGTTGGAACCAGTATTTTGTATCCAACTATAGCTACTATTGGGGAAGCAATTTTTATAACTGGACGAATACAGCAACGCATTACGGAATGCTTAGGTATGCAGTGTTGATGGAGCAACAAGCTAAAAAGCAAGGAGCTGCTAACCCAAATCAAAATGCTTATCTGGCGGTTGCCAAATTCTACAAGGCATACTCATTTATCTGGATGACTCAACGGGTAGGCGATATTCCAATGACAGAGGCAGGAAATTCAAATAACTTAACTCCTAAATTTGACAAGCAGCATGATGTTTATAAGAACGCATTGGCGATCCTGGATACTGCCAATACGATGATAGGCAATTACAATGCGACTGCAAGTCCACTTGCTGTTGCTGGCGGAATATACGGGTTCTCTAATGTTGGATGGCAGAAATTAATTAATACGTATAAGCTTCGAGTATTGATAAGTCTAAGCAAGCGCGCTGAC
>JANYDR010000238.1 GCA_025363495.1 Cyclobacteriaceae bacterium
TACATCATCAGTTAAATCTCTATACATAAAAGAGGGGCTCACTTTTGCTATTTCTATCAAAAAACCGCTTCACATTAAGAATTTGAATAATTTACTATTCTCTATAACTTTCCCCGGACAACAGTGATCTTCAAATTTTCAAATTATGCATTCAGCGATCCCATCATTGCTTCCGGATAACGCGTTCCTACAGCAACACCTTTTGGCGCAATGGAATCAAGTTCTTTAAGCTCTTGCGAAGTCAGATTAACATTGATCGCTCCGGCGTTTTCTTCGAGATATTTTATGCGTTTGGTTCCGGGTATTGGAAAAATAAATTCACCCTGTGCTATTACCCAGGCAAGGGCAAGCTGTGACGTGGTACATCCTTTCTTGGAAGCCATCGCTTCAATCTTCTTAACCAGTTCCAGGTTCTTATCAAAATTTTCTCCCTGAAAGCGTGGCGAGAATCTTCTGTAGTCAGTTGATTCAAAATCTTCAAATTTCTTAATCTGACCTGTCAGGAAGCCTCTACCCAATGGAGAATAGGCTACAAAGGCAACACCCAATTCTCTGCAAGTTTTTAATATATCATCTTCAGGCTCGCGACTCCAGAGGGAATATTCTGTTTGAACTGCACTCACAGGATGGACGGCATGTGCTTTGCGCAAGGTTTCAGATGAGACTTCTGAAAGTCCGATGCCTTTTATTTTTCCGGCCTTTACCAGCTCACTCAATGCGCCAACCGTTTCTTCGATTGGAGTTGCCGGATCTTTGCGGTGCTGATAATACAGATCTATTACCTCCACTCCTAATCTCTTCAGACTTGCCTCACAGGCAGAGCGAACATATTCAGGTTTACCGTTGAAACCTCTTTTTGTTGGATCATTTGGATCGCGGAGGATACCAAACTTGGTGGCCAGCGTTACTTTATTTCTTCTGTCACTGATAGCCTTACCAACGAGGATCTCATTCTTTAATGGTCCGTAGATATCCGATGTGTCGAGAAATGTAATACCCAATTCAATTGACCGATGAATAACTTTAATGGATTCATTGTCATCGTATGAGCCGTAAAATTCTGACATGCCCATGCAGCCAAGTCCGAGCTGCGATGCATGTAAGCCGGTGGAACCTAATTTTCGCGTTTTCATGGCGCAAAGATAAACGCATTTTCCCGCAGATTTGGCCCACGCAGATTTTCGATAAAAAAGACTTTCCCACAGATTCCACAGATGAATGCAAGCAGCTGCGCTGCTATCTGTGAAATTTATCTTATTATCAAAAAAGAATCCAGCAATTATCTAACACAATCTGTGCAATCTGAGGGAAAGTTTTTTTATGCGGAGATCAGATTTCCCGAAACGACCGGAAATGTATTCTACTCGTGTCTCAATGACTCCGCCGGATTTGCCCTCGCCACTTTAATCGCGTGAACACTCACCGCCACAATAGTTACCGCCAATGTAATCAGCACCGCCAACACAAATACGCCTGGCCCAAGCTCAATCTTGAACGCAAATTTCCGAAGCCACTTTTCAATCACAGGTATTACGATGGGTATGGCTATAACCGCCGACAATAAAACCATCACAATGAAATTCCGATTCACTAAAAAATTCAAACTCGAAACGGATGCACCCAATACTTTGCGTATTCCAAATTCCTTTGTGCGCTGCTCAATGGTGTAGGAAACGAGTCCATACAATCCCAGGCAGGCGATGACGATACTCAGACCAGCCATTGCCATCACCGTCTTGAAAAGCTTATCTTCTGATTCATACGACTTGGCAAACTCCTGATCAAGGAAAAAGTAATTGAAGGGATTTCGGGACTCATATTGTTTCCACTTTTTTTCGAGAGAACTCACCAATAGTGCGGGATTACCACTGAAGCGTATCGACATACTACCGGGCTTTCGTTTGGATATCCACATGACCAATGGCTCAACCTCCTGATAGAGTGATCCAAAATTGAAATCCTTTAAAACTCCGATCACTGGCTGTGACGGTTCACCGACATCAAACTTTATCGTTTTACCTATTGGATGATCCCACTTCAATCTTCTTGCCATTGCTTCATTGATAATAAAGCCCATTGAATCACTGGCACTTGCCGGATCGAAGAAATGCCCTTCGGCCATCTTCAGGTCATAGGTTTTCAAAAAATTG
>JANYDR010000269.1 GCA_025363495.1 Cyclobacteriaceae bacterium
CTTTTCCTTCGTGCCGCATCACTAGTGTCTTAAATGCCAGATCATCGCCATTTCTGGATTTTTCAACCAAGGTCTCATCTGTCTGTTCCATAATATTGATCAGCTTTTTCCTTGATTTCAGGTATTAGACATGGGAAATAGGGCATTTATTCCCCTCGAGGGGATAATTATTATAATATAATCCAGGAATTCTTCCATTACAATCAGGAAAGCTTAAAAATTCAAAATCCAGGTTGCGTAAACGAAGTAACACTCACACAACTCAAAAAAATTAGCATTAAAAAAGACTCCAAAGAGTCTCTTTTAATTATTCAAACCTCAATAACTAGTTCAAGTCAACATTGACATGCCGCTTTACTTTCTGCCAAATTCGAGGATCATAAAGGTACCTGGAACCACCGAAGGTCTTGGATTGGGAACCTCCGCTGTGGCGGCAGGAGTAGCGCCGTATTGAGCTGATGAAACAAATACATGATGAGTCCTTTCATCAATAGCAATAGTTCTCGCGCCTACTTCTGTCTTCACAGTTTCCAGCACCTTAAATTCTTTAGCTGATACCTCCTGAACTACAGTCATTGAACCTTCTCCATTAGAGGTTATGGCTAGCTTGGTTGAGGGATCGAAAACTACTCCATCTACTCTCTTTCCGATTGGAAGTTGTGCGACAACCTTACCATTATCCGAATCCAACACAATCATCACTTCACTATGACAAACAGTAAATAACCGATGTGTCTCACGGTCCATAGCAATGCCGGTAGGTTCATCTCCAGGTATTTTCCAACGATTCTTAATAGCAAGAGTCTTCGTATCAAATGACACTACTTCATTCACATCTTCAAGATTCACGAAGATCGTTCCTTTTTCATCTGAAACACCCGCCTCAACACCTTCACCACCCAAAACAATAGTTCCTGTTACTTTGCCCGTTGAAATATCAACCACAGTTGCATCACCTCCACTATGGTTAAAAATGTAAACACGGTCCGAGAAATTATCGTAAAGCAAAGCATCAGGATTTTTACCCGTTGTAACTTCAACTATCGGTGCGAATGTCTTTAAATCGAATATAGTGGCGCTATTGGACCTTCCATTTGTTGTGATGCCACGACCTGATTTGGGAACCGCTATCACACCATGAACACCCTTTAGATTTGGTATTGATCCTATTTTCTCGTGAGTATCAGCCTTCAGCACCTCGACCTGTGTACTATGTGAAACATATAATCTTTGATTTTTACTATCGACTGACAAGTAATCCCATCCTCCTTCTCCACCAACCACGGTCTTCTTAATCAAGCTAAATGACTCACTCTTCTGAGCCATCACATTATTTGCAGTCAAGCATGACGCTAAGAGGACTGTCAGTAATTTGAAATTTTTCATATTATTAAAGTTAGTTGATATCTGAAATCAAAAAGAATGTGCCAGACTAAAGAAGAATTGATTGTCTTCCTTCGATACGGCATAATCAAATCTTAAAATCGTTTCCACATTCCAAGCAATGCGTAATCCCAATCCTTCGGAATAGCGGAGATTGCTGAAATCAATTGAACTATCCCATACTCCACCTACATCATAAAAAGGCACGGCACTAAAGGCGAAGTGTTGATCAAATAGTTTCGCCTGAGCAAATCTCCAACGCAATTCAAAATTTGTGAAATTAGCAAGCCTTCCAAGAAAACGACTTTGCTTATATCCACGAAGGGTTGTCGGCCCCCCACTCCCTCAATACTTCCCTCCGAACTCCATTGATCCTGATATTCAAAAAAGGGAGCATCCAACGCCGTATAACCCAACCCAAATCTTCCCGCGAACACGAGTTTTTTGAAAACACCTGGTAGTACTTTCTGATAAATCTTCGCATTCAGGAATGTCTTGTTGAATGAGTAAGCTGATCCCAGTGATTTTAATGAAAGTTCATTTGTCACTTCAATAAAAGCCCCACTGCTGGGATCCGGTTCCAGATCACGCGTGTCATACACTAATCCCACTTGAAAAATATGTACCCACGCTTCTTTAAGTCCTATCAAGCCGTTGTTTTTGGCATCATTTGCTATTAGGGAATTACCTCCCAATGCATACATATTAACGTAGGCCGCTTCATAACCCACAAGAGCACGCATCTTACCTTCCATAAATATGCGCTCCATGCTTACATTCAATACGCCTTCCTTCTTAAAGTAGCCGTTGTAATTTTGATTATTACCCGTCAGTCCATTCTCTTCATAATCTTTGTACTTGGCATTTGTTATAGGCGCCTTGCTGCTATCGCCTCCCGGATAATAACTCAAACCATTGAGCGATTTCTTATCCACTCCAAAATATAACAGGTTAGGATTTTGCTCATAACCACCTTCAACCCTTAGTCGCCATTTCGTATTAAAAATGTAGGG
>JANYDR010000367.1 GCA_025363495.1 Cyclobacteriaceae bacterium
GGAAGTTGGATAACAAAACACGCAGGAAAAACCACTCTTAACATCTCTGCAATTGGTGAAAAACAAAAGTGGCTAGATGGCTTGTTTGATATTGTCAGGAGCAAAGACAAGTCTTTCTATTTTTCTATTGCATAATCTGGGATAAAATGACTAAAAGAGTTAATTTTATATCCTAACTGAAAGCATTTTTACATGTTCGCACTTCTTTCATATCGGACACGAAAAGGGGCATTTTATATTGGATTCCTTCTGACTATAATCGGGGGTATCTACTTAACCTTTAACTATTATTTTGAAGAATTGCTTCCTCAGGAGAAAGGGAGTGCACAGTCCTATTTGCATGAAACAAATCAATCAATAGATATTTCAAATCACCAACGATCCAAGGGTCAGTCAGTAACTATTCAAACTTCCTTTGTTGCATTTAATGCCGCAATTCCCCGCTATCAGGATAACTTAACTTTTTCAGAAAAATCAGCGTACAAAAACTACCGGTCTCATCATTTTTATTCTTCCTCTGTCAAAACTCTTCTTCTGTTTTGCCATCTAATCGTTTGATTTGCGATCTCATGATGCCCTGACTTTAAGGGCTGCCGCTGCTTTGCGCAGTACTTCTTACTATTCATTTGAAGAGATCAACGTATGACCAAGATATTTACTTTTAGTTATTTTATTTTTATTGCAACGGTAGTTGTTGCCCAGACAGACGAAACGCGAAAGAACAATTGGACGTTCCATTTTATGAATACCGTTGTCCAGCAGGGCCATTCATCCTTCCATCCACTTTATTCAGGTATCAAAAGCCTTGACAGTAACGCTGAAACACAAATCACCGTACGCAACACGTGGTTCCTTGGTAAGCGACTGGGTAAAAATACATCGATCTATATCAATCCCGAATTGGCGGGAGGTAGCGGACTTAGCGGAGTGGCGGGTCTCGCTGGCTTTCCTAATGGGGAGGCTTTCCGGGTAGGAAGCGGGGCACCGAAAGTTTACGTTGCCCGATTATTTATCAGACATCAAATTCCTCTTAACGAAGAAAAAGAATTAGTTACAAATGGCCCTAACCAACTTGAAGAAGAATTGGCTACCAAACGAATTACAATAACAGGGGGCAAGTTCAGCCTCCTGGATTTCTTCGACGGCTCTCAATACGCTAATGACGGTCGTACACAGTTTATGAATTGGTCTCTGATGACTGGCGGTGCATACGACTTCGCTTCCGATACCCGTGGAAATACATGGGGAGTGGTGCTGGAATATTTTGTACCCGGAAGGATAATACGTTTTGGAGCAGCGGCACCTTCCAGTACCCCTAACGGACCAAAGTTTGATTTTAATTTTCCCAATGCCAGCGGATATAATTTTGACGTACGTCAAAATTTTAAACTCTTTAACAGATCAGCCACGATAGGGCTTACAACTTTTCTAAACAACACGTTGGGGGCAAAATTTAATGATATTAAATACGCCAGGCCTGACAGTGTTTTAAAGTATGAAAAAAAATATGGTCAGAAATATGGGTTCATAACGAATATAGAACAGGAATTCCAGCGTTGGGCCTGGTTCGTTACAGGAAGTTGGGCAAATGGAAAAACTGAAAATTGGGGCTTTACTCAAATTGACCGATCTGCCAATGCCGGGTTGGTTCTTTTTGGATATTCCTGGTATAGACCAAATGACCGCCTGGGGATAGCCGGAGCGATGAATGGATTGTCCCCTGATCAGAAGAATTTTTTGGCACGGGGCGGCAATGGATTTATTATAGGCGACGGAAAGCTGAATTACGAGCCAGAGCAGATTTTCGAGGTCTATTACTCCCTCAGGGCTAACCAGAATATTTATCTGACGCTGGATTATCAATACATCTGGAACATGGCATACAACAAAGACAGGGGAAATATTAGCGTTTGGGGAATTCGATCTCATGTGGAATTCTAGAAAAATTCGACCATTTTGCTCTACTAATATCTTCTAATCGTGGCTTTTACTCGACAATTTTACCTTTTTATTGAATTACTGATGCCGTTTTGCCGTTAAAATACCCAATGGCACAGTATTTCTTATCCTTAAGGAAATGACCTGATTTGGTCCATACTAAAGAAACGCAAATGAAAACTTCAATATATAGTGTAGCACTGATTCTTTTTTTAGTTAATACCGCTGACGCACAACTTTTTAACTCTTCTCATGTGCCGGAAGCCGCTAAAGTTTCATTTCACCAACAATACCCAAAAGCAAAGCATATCATCTGGACAAAAGATGATCAGGGGTATCAAGCGCAATTCGATTTGCATCACAGGACGTTTTATGTTCTTTATGACGCTGGTGGAAATTCCATTGCCGAAATAATCCAGATAAGTAAAGATAAACTTCCACGCCGCGCAAAAAAGCAACTTCGGAATAACTACACCTCTTATGCTATTGAGAATACAATTAAAATAATTTCCAATGATGGAAAGGTGACATACGGTACGCATATCGGTGGCGTCGAAGAAGGATTTGATTTGGTCTTTAATAGCAGCGGATTTATTGTGTCCGTTGTACCTGAAGCGGCAGATGGTTCTGAAGAGTAGTTTTTTTGAAAGTTGGAACGATCAGCAGTCAGTAATCGGTGGTCGGTCGTCAGCGGATCGCGACAAGATTATGATAATCGATTTCATTTTATGGACATAAGATAAGTTCCAGGGTGCTGAATTTGGAAGCACATACTTTTATTTTGGGGTGAACCACCGATTACTGAACACGGATTACCGATTACTACAACTCCACGTTTTCACTGCCAGCGGCAGCTTTTGATTATTACCAAAACACCTCGATCCCATAAAAAAATTTATCCTCGCACGGTACCAATTCTATAACCACAGATCTCTACCTTCATGGCATAATGAAGTCTATCCATGAATACCCTCACCAAACTCGCCCTACTCCTACTCCTCTTCACCAGCTCCTGCAAATCTGAAAAAGAAACAAAATCGTTTTCTTCAAAACTAGACTCATTATATGCTCTCCATCCGGATTTCAGCGGTGTAGTGCTCGTGGCAGAAAGAGGGAAACCGATTTATCACAAGGCGTTTGGTTATAAAAATTTTGAAACAAAAAGTCCAATAGACACAGCCACCATTTTCGAGCTTGCCTCCGTTTCCAAACAATTTACCGGCGTACTCATCATGATGCTGAAAGAAGAAGGGAAACTTAACTACGATGACCTGCTCGAAAAATATGTCCCTGGTCTGCCTTATCCCGGTATCACCCTTCGTCATTTATTAAATCATACCTCCGGCCTTCCGGATTATTTCCCGTTAATGAGTGAGCATTGGGACAAAAGTAAAGTGGCGGATAATGAAGACGTGATCGCCTACCTTAAGCAATTTCAACCAGCTAAATCTTTTGAGCCCGGTGAGAAATATGAATACAGTAACACAGGTTATATCATGCTTGGGTCTGTTGTTGAGAAAGTTTCCGGAAAAGAGTTTGTTGAATTCGCGCATGAACGAATTTTCACACCTGTTCGTATGACAACCACGGATATCCGTACTGCCGAACAAAAAGCAGCGCTACCCAATTTTGCTCTTGGCCATATGTATGTAAAGGAAAAGCAGCGCTATGTCCGCGCAGATTCCTTCCCTGCTTCGAACTATACTATTTGGGTTGGCGGCAGAAAAGGTCCGGGACGAATCAGTTCAACCACCACCGATCTATTGAAATGGGACCGCGCTTTGTATACGGAAGACTTAGTTAAAAAGGAATCTCTGGAAGAAGCCTTCTCCCCCGCCAGACTTAAAAATGATTCCCTTCATTACTATGGTTTCGGATGGGAACTCAGAACACACCCAACACTTGGAAAAGTTGTGTGGCACGGTGGCGATAACCCAGGATATAAATCTGCGATCGTCCGTTACATCAATGTTGACAAGACAGTGATCATGCTTCATAATAATGTGAAGGGAGATTTTTATGATATACTTGGGGGAATTGATACCTTGATCGGAAAATAAAGAGAAGCTGAAAGCCCAAAGCTGAAAGCGTAAAGCTAGTGCGCTCAAGCTCTAAACTTTAAGCTTTTCACTTTAAGCTTATGCGAATCGGCCTCCTCTCCGACACCCACAGCTACCTCGATCCAAAGATCTTTGATTACTTCAAGGATTGCGACGAGATCTGGCATGCCGGAGATATCGGAGATCCTGCTGTGATCAATGCATTGGAAAATTTTAAGCCGATCAAAGCCGTATTCGGAAATATCGACGACAAGGATTTGCAAATCCGCTTTCCCGAAGACTTATGGTTTGACTGCGAAGGTTTAAAAGTTTGGATG
>JANYDR010000379.1 GCA_025363495.1 Cyclobacteriaceae bacterium
CACTACTTCGTAGATAAAGATGAGATTGTAACAATGGTAGCATCATCTCACATGGAGAAAGACAAAGAACAGTTTGAAAGCTTTCACACGACAGCAAAAAATGCAATCGATGAGCTGGTGAAAATATCAACCTGTCTGAAGAAGGATTTTCAAAAGATGAACCCAACGCTGTTGTTTGACTTGCAGAAATATCACGCGACAGCCTGGGCAGCCTGGTTGTCTCACAAGCAGAAACACATAAAGCAATCCATCATTCGCAACCTGAAGCAGGGAGTCGATGAAGGTTTTTTTCGCCCCGAAATCAATCTGGAAATTCTTGCCATCGTAAGACTTGAAACTATTCAGGCAACATTCGATGGGCAGATTTTCCCTCAAAGCAACTTTAATCTTGTTGAAGTACACATGCAGCTTTTCGAACATTTTGTGTATGGAATCTTAACTGAAAAAGGCCGCAAGGTCTATGAGAAATATAAACTACAATCCAATAACCCCGAGTTAATCCCTCAATCTATATGAAACGATTATATCTTTTATTAATGGCCATCGGTGTCTCGTCCTTAGGTTTTGGACAGGCAACCACTATAGCAGGCCAATCAACTACTATACCTGCCTTTACCCTTGAACAGTGCATCCAATTTGCATTGGATAATTCAATCCGTTCAAAGAATGCTCAGATTGATCAGCAGATAGCAAAAGCCAAGGTCAGGGAAACAGTTGGTATCGGACTTCCACAGATTACTGTTAACTCGTCATTGGTACACAATCCAACGTTGCCACGCTTTTTTGCGCTATATAGTGGCCCCACTGGATTTCTCGGTGATTTAAGCAGCGTCCCGGGACTTAAAGTAGGTGACGTTGTTGCTGCAAAGAGTCCGTTCCAATTGCCAAGTTCAGGATCTGCCAGTGCTACTGTCAATCAGATACTTTTTAATGGGTCGTACCTCGTGGGATTAAAAGCCGCGAGCACCTTTCAGGAGCTATCATTGAAAACCCGTGAGCAAACAGAACAAGATATTATTCAACTGGTTACTAAGGCCTATTACTCGGTTCTGATTAATAAGGAACGTACTCAGCTGTTTGATAATAACATTAACAGGGTTGATTCGCTTCTTAAAAACACAACAGCGCTAAACAAGAATGGTTTTGCTGAAAGTATTGATGTTGATCGTGTAAAAGTGTCATTAAATAATCTTATTTCAGAACGTGATAAATTCACAAATCTCAATGAGTTGGGATTGCAATTGTTGAAATTTCAAATGAATTATCCCCAGGATCAGCCAATAGCGATTACAGGGAATATCCAGGAAGTGGAAGTTAATTCGGATGTTGATGCCTATAAAGAGGATTGGAATTATCGCAACAGGCCAGACTACAAAGTGCTGGAGGTAAATCAACGGTTACAGCAATTAAATATTAGAAATCAATATGCTACCGCAGCACCCGTTCTTTCAGCATTTGCCACGTTGGGTTACTCAACGCAGGCACCTAATGTTTCCAGCCTATTTGGTTCGTCTGCCGAATTTAAAGACAATGGTCTACTGGGTCCTGACAAATGGTATCAATACTCTCAACTTGGAGTAAGCTTATCGATGCCAATCTTCACCGGATTTTCTCGGTCAGCCCGTATTCAACAGGAAAAGTTAAAGTTGAATCAGATCAATAATAACTTTGTAGCATTGAAGAATTCAATTGATATTGAAATCACCCAGGCCTCTACGAGTTTTAATAACGCACTTAAGACCTTGACTGCTCAGAAGGAAAATCAGGAGCTGGCCGGAAATGTAGCTCGCGTTACAAAAATAAAATATCAACAAGGTGTTGGATCAAGTCTGGAAGTGACGGATGCTGAAAATAGCTTGCGTCAGGCGCAAACCAATTATTATTCTGCTCTATTCGATGCGATGGTTGCCAAAGTTGACCTCGACAAGGCGTATGGCAAACTGTTACCATCAAACTATAAAGAAAACTCTACTATTAACCCCGAAAAAAAATAAGTTATGAAAACTAAGTTATACATAAACGCATTATTTGTTGTAGCAATTGCTGTTTTTGCAGCGTCCTGCAGCAGTTCTTCAAAAGACAAACCTACTCAACTTGCTGAGTTGAAAGCACAGCAGACAAAGATTGCTGCTGAAATACGCAAGCTTGAAGCCGAAGTTGAAAAAGAGAACCCGAAACTGTCAACTGCGAAAACCAAAGATGTGGGCGTAACCGAAATTGTACCTCAGAAGTTTGATCATTTCGTTCAAACACAAGGATCAATTGAGGCAATTGACAACATCATGCTAAGCGCTAAAAGTGCTGGTATCATATCGCAGGTGTATTCACGCGAAGGCGATGTAGTGAAGAAGGGACAAACATTGGCTCAAATTGATAATTCTCTTCTTGGTCGTAATGTGGACGAACTTAAGGCTTCCATTGAACTGGCTACTACTGTTTACAATCGTCAGAAAAATCTCTGGGACCAGAAGATAGGAACAGAAGTTCAATATCTGCAAGCGAAAAATAATAAGGAGGGGCTTGAAAAACGACTCGCTACACTCAATGAACAAATTGATATGACTCGTATCAAATCCCCAATTGATGGATCGATTGACGAAGTTGCTGTGAAAATAGGTCAGAATGTCGGACCCGGCGTGCCTGCGTTTCGGGTAGTTAGCTTTGATAAATTGAAGATGAGGGCTAATGTTTCCGAAGCCTACGTTATCTCGATTAAAAAGGGAGATAAGGTGAAATTAAGTTTTCCTGACATTAATAAAGAATTTGAGGCCCCTGTAACGTTTGTCGGTAAGACTATTAATCAATTGTCAAGGACATTCCCAGTGGAGGTGGCGTTGCCATCCTTTGCAGATCTTCGTCCTAACATGAGTGGCGTTTTAAAAGTTATATTCAAAACCGTACCAGATGCAATTACAGTACCCGTAAATGTTGTTCAGGATATCAACAATAAAAAAATTGTTGT
>JANYDR010000394.1 GCA_025363495.1 Cyclobacteriaceae bacterium
TGTTGGAAGAGCTCGATAATTTCAAAAAAGGCAATGATACTAAGAACTTTGAGGCCCGCGAGTTTATCCGTCTGATTGATAAACTGGCCAAGGACCGGATGTTAAGTCATTGGAATCCTTTGAATGGCAAAAGCAAGGGTAATTTCAAAGTGCTTATGGAGACCGGCAGCAACGGTACGCTGGATGCCAACAAAATCTTCAATGAACATAAAGCAGATCATCGTATTCTCAATTCAGCATTGCTCCTTCAAAAGGAAGAGAAAGACAGAAGGGTAATACTTGTTTCAAAAGATATTAACCTTCGTCTCAAGGCCAAATCGCTCGGGCTTCAGGCGGAAGATTATACTACCGGCAAAGTTCAGAATCTGAATTCATTGTATGCAGGTAAAACGGTACTTGATAACGTTGATCCGGATGTAATTGATCTTTTATATGGAAAGGGCTATTGTCCACCGGAGGACTTACTGGGCAATGCCGAACTGGTTAAGAATCATTACTACATTTTAAAAAGTGGCAAAAAGTCTATTCTCGCATTTTACAATTCTGCCAATGGCATGGTGGAGCATGTAGAAAAGCGATCGGTTTATGGCATCAAACCACGCAATGCAGAGCAGGCGTTCGCGATGCATGCTGTAATGAAACCTGAAATAAAATTAGTAACAATGCAGGGTGTAGCCGGCACGGGCAAAACCCTCATTGCACTTGCCGCGGCCTTGGAACAAAAAAGAGAATACAAGCAGATCTACCTGGCGCGGCCAATTGTGCCGTTAAGCAACAAAGACATTGGATATCTTCCTGGCGATATCAAGTCCAAGCTGAATCCTTATATGGAGCCACTGTGGGATAATTTGAAATTCATTCAAAATCAGTACAGCGAAAGCGATAAAGAGTATTCCAAGATCACTGAAATGGTGACGAATGAAAAACTGGTAATCACACCATTGGCCTATATCCGTGGACGAAGTCTCTCCAATATCTGCTTCATTGTAGACGAAGCTCAAAACCTGACGCCTCATGAAGTGAAGACAATCATTACACGTGCCGGCGAAAACACAAAGATCATCTTCACCGGTGATATTTTTCAGATTGACACACCGTACCTGGATTCCCAAAGCAATGGACTCTCCTACCTGATTGACCGGATAAAAGACCATGAGTTGTATGCCCATATCCAGCTGGAGAAGGGGGAACGTTCAGAATTGGCAAACCTCGCAAATGACTTACTGTAGGATTTAGTGATTGATGCATGATTTTGTCAAGAATTAATCAAAAATGATCGAGAAAGGGCCTTTTTGAGCCTTTTATTTAGAAACTATATCATGGCGACAAGTAAGGTTTATCCTGCACTTGTCGTCTTTTTTTTAATAACAACTCAGGTGGGGCAAATCATATGCGGCTTTAGCACCGCAACTGGTGATCAATTTTTAAAGGCAGTTACATAACGCGTTCTTTGGCTATTCACAAGGGCTAAAAGAATTCATTATGTGGTTAAAAGAGATGTTTGGAAAATTTTCCAAAACCAAAATAATCAGGATGATAAAGAAAGAAGGTTCATTAATCGGCGAGCGTCAACGCGAAGGCAGAAAGATTTATATCTATATGCTAAAAGACTTTTTTGTGCAGGTCATATTTCAAAAAGATGATCCGTCAGATAAAGTAGAGGAGATTGAAACTTTTTCTGACATAAATAAACTGAATTCACATCTTGAAGATGAATTCAGGACAGCCTTCTAAACTTAAAAGAATTTTGGTTATTTCTTAGCCAGAAGCTTTGCCATGGTCTCGCCAATCAATGCGGGCGATTCAGCTACATGTATTCCGCACTCACGCATGATTTTCATCTTAGCTGCTGCCGTATCATCAGCACCACCGATGATAGCACCCGCGTGTCCCATGCGTCTTCCTGCCGGCGCAGTCTGGCCAGCAATAAATCCAACGACAGGCTTCTTATTACCGTTCTCTTTTATCCAACGGGCAGCAACCGGTTCATAATTTCCACCGATCTCTCCAATCATAACAATAGCCTCCGTCTCAGGGTCATTCATCAGCATCTCCACAGCATCTTTCGTTGGAGTGCCAATGATAGGATCACCACCAATACCAATGGCAGTTGATATTCCCAAACCGGCCTTCACAATCTGATCTGCAGCCTCGTATGTCAGTGTCCCTGATTTTGACACAATACCAATTGTTCCTTTTTTGAATACAAATCCTGGCATAATTCCAACTTTGGCTTCGCCAGGTGTAATTACTCCAGGGCAATTGGGCCCGATCAGTGTTACCTTCCGATCTTTTACATATTGCTTGGCTATCATCATGTCTTTCACCGGAATTCCTTCTGTAATGGTTACGATTACCTGAATTCCCGCATCCGCTGCTTCCATAATAGAATCAGCTGCAAATGCCGGAGGAACAAAAATGATAGAAACATCCGCACCTGTTTTTTCTACCGCTTCTTTGACGGAATTGAAAACAGGACGACCAAGATGCACCTGACCACCTTTCCCCGGTGTTACCCCACCCACCACGTTTGTACCATACTCTATCATTTGACCGGCATGAAAAGTGCCCTCAGAGCCGGTAAAGCCTTGTACAATGACGCGCGAATTCTTATTAACCAGGACACTCATAGAACTATTTTTTCGGGTGGTCTACAAAATTAGGAGAATATTAGTCTCAGCCAAAGGTTAAAAAAACCTGATTTACGTGAACGGATATACTAAGATAAGTCGGCGCATGAACGCAGTAAATGCAATTCACCACGGAGCCACGGAGCACTCGGAGTAAATCCACACGGATTCACTAAGCTTTATAGATCGAAAAAAAATATTTTCATTAGCTGAAATTCCTCGCTTTGACGTATCAACACGCACGAATTCGCTCCGTGTCCTTCGTGGCTCCGTGGTGAAATACAATTCAGCGAAGCTGAATTTGCCTTGTTATTATTTCGGAGACTTCAGGCAATAAAAAAGAATGCTCACTTATCTGTTCGCAGGTTATTGCGATACAAAAATTGATCTCTTGCCTTTTTAAATGTTTCTACGTCAGGAGACAATTTGATTGCATCTTCATAAGCCGTAAGAGCATCGACTAACAAAGAATTAAACTCGTAAAAACCTGCAAGGATAAACTTATTTAAGCCCGTCTCTTCTGTTAGCTGATTCTCGAGTTCACTTAGGTCCTTTTTAGTTCGTGACGCATCTGATCCGGAAAGTCGTGTCATGACAATAGTCTCAGCTTTAACTTTTTTTACTGTTCGACTCGAAACTTCGATCAGGAACGATGATTCATTAACCAATTTAGGATCAGAAAGATCAATTCTTACCATCGTTTCAGGAGCGTCAAAGCTGATCAATTCATCACCAAAAATATTCTTTAAAATAATTGTGTACGGACTTGAACCAGCATCAGCAACTTCCCACTCCAGTATCATGGTTGTACCGAAAACTTTTGGATCCTTAGGTAGAAATAATTTCAACAGAGTCTTTCCTCCTCTGTGGACTGCCCCCGTACCGCTTATTTTGTTTGACCTATAGTCGTCAGAACTCTTACTTAAAATAAATGAAGTGTATTTATTAAACACACTCATACCCGATCCGATCTTAGCCGCCAGGTCCGCAACCTTATAAGTCCCTGCCAATTTCAATTCAAAGGGTTTACCACTATTATGAACAAGGCCGAGATAGGCGTTGTGAGGTATCTTTAATTCATCATCCAGCATGAGAGCTGTTCCGATTTTAACGGGATGCCAGGCATTGCCAGATTTATATTCATTGGCTCCCTTACTAGCCAGCACTTTAAAAATTTCCTGAGAGAACCCAGAAACGGCCATTAATAACAGGCTGAACGTCAGTAATAATCCGGTATTTTTCATGATCAAATTTAAGCAAGATGACTAATACACATTAAGACTAGTTTAAGGGATCAAATCAAATCAATGATTTTAATATCATCAAATAAAAAACCCCGGCGATCCTCGCCAGGGTCTCATTAATTTTCATGACCTGATTAAGGTTTTTGCGTCGCTAATTTATTGCGATACAAAAATTCATCGCGACCAAGTTTAAAATCTGTTACGTCAGGGGCCAATTTAATGGCATCTTCATAGGAAGTTAACGCATCGATGAGCAAACCATTCTGCTCATAGAAACCAGCCTGAATAAATTTATCAAAGGCCGTCTCATCTTTTAATTCACCGGATATCTCAGCATAGGCTTTCTTAACTCGCTCAAAATCTACCGAAGCAAGTTTTTTAACAACTTTCCCCTCAGACTTCACTCCTGCCTCCGCTTTGCTGCCAACCTCTACAAGAAATGCAGATTCGTTGGTAAGTTTTGGATCATTCAAATCAACACGTAAAATTGTTTCAGGTGTTTCAAATTTGACAAGCTCCTCCTCAAAAATATTTTTCAATGTAATGACATAAGGTCCACCAGCTTTTGGTGCTTCCCATTCTACTACCATTGTTTTTCCAAAGATGCTTGCATTTTGAGGAGGCGGTAGAAATACATTTAGCTTAACTTCTCCCCGGTGAACCGCTCCTGTAGCACTAAGTCGGTTTTTTTTAGCTTCTGCCGAATTGCTGCTCAGGATAAAGTCAGTGTATTTATTCATAACACTCGTGCCGGCTCCCACCTTAGCAGCTAAATCAGCCACTTTGTAATTTCCAGCCTGTTTCACCTCAAGAGGTTTCCCATTGGAGTGTACTAATCCAAGATATGCGTTCTCTGAAATCTTCAGTTCATCACCCGACTTAAGACTCGCACCTGTTTTAATTGCCTGCCAACTATCGCCAGATTTATATTCGTTCGCACCCTTGTTAGCCAGTACCTTGAATGTATAGTCCTGGGAGAACCCGAAAACCGTTACCGATAAAAAGCCAACAATTAGTAGAAATCTACCCTTTTTCATAAGCATAGTTTGATTAGATATAGTCATATACATTTTTCGTTCCAATAATTTTTTTCTGCTAAAATGCCCGGCAAATGGGCTGTTTTTCGTGATCTTTCAAAATTCGACACTACGAATATACTGAAAAATCGTGCCAATCTCTCAGGACTTTAATACACGCTCCTGACGTTTGGTAAGTCGACGGCTGACCTCATTTTGGAGACTTTTAAAAATATCATAAGACGGTCCCACAAGAGCCGAAACACCGATAGCAATAGTTAAGTCAAGCTTAAGGTTCCAGCCAGCAAATGCATAGATAATAAATGAAGAGATTATGAGAAGTTCCAATAACTGAATGATAACAGAAAGAGCATCAAACCACATTGGAAGATTTTGATCAATCCAAATAAATAACGCAACCGTAAAAAGGCATACGAAGAAGGCAATAATATACTTTGCCAGATCTGAAATGGTATTAACGTAATCTTCATCAAGAATCATTGATACAATATTGGCATGCACGACTAAACCAAACATATCCGGATTGGCTCTTCCGGCAACAATTTTATTTAAAGGGGTAAAAAATTTATCCTCCCACGATGGCTGCCCAACATATTCACCCAGAAAGCCCATCATGACAATATGATCTTTAAACAATTCTGGCAGAACATTTCCCTGAAGAATATCTTCGACATCAACAACGTAATAAAGCGTTCCAAAATTTGTAGAGGTTGTTTCGTCATTTTTTAAGCTTTTCAATCGCAATTGCCTGACTTCAAAATTCCTTTTGAAGTTCACTAATTCTTCATCATTTCCCCTGGCCAGAAATTTTTTTGCTTTTACAGAATCATATTGCATTGCAATTCGAACTGAAAAAGCGAGCTCTTCTTTTCCATCCACCATTCTGCTTGGATAGACCGAACGGCATTGTTTTACATCTTCCTGATAGTTTGCATCAGTTGGTAATGTTACGAATCCGTGAGTAGCATAATCATTGAATATCGGGTCAGAATACTCAAGGGAATCCGCTTCGTTGGAATCAAACTTCGCCAGAGAATCCGTTTGCAATAATTTGGAGGCTAACACAAAATTGGAAGTGCTTTCAATGGCGCTGCTCAACATCAGGTTTCCCAACGTATCCAACAACTGAGGGCAATTAACGCTGTCACGAAGTCCGCCTTCGCAATTAATCAAGACATCAAGAGCAATCACCCGTGGTTTAAATTGATTTATGATCTGGATCTCCCGGGCCAACTCTCGTCGTGGAATGTTGGCGATATTTACCAGAACAATTCGCTGATCAACCTCAGGATCTGGACGAAGCTGGGAAAAAGCATAATCAGTAAGCTCAAAATCACGGAGAGCCTGACCGACTGTGTCAAAGGCCGTAAAAATTTTTAAGTCCGCTGCCTCGTTTGCTCCCCATAGCAAGAGGAACACGAACACCGTGATGATAAAGCTTTGGAACCAAAATTTCTTCATGACCTGGGCGATGGAGGAGAGTAAATTTAAAAATTTAGCTTTGTAAATCAACTTCAATGATGCCTCTCTCCACCAAACCAATGCATGATATTTCTCTTTTAGCCAAGGGTATTCTGGCTGGGGAAAGGTCTATTTTGGCAAAGGCAATCACGTTGGCAGAGAGCACCCTGGAAACTGACAACCAACAAACTGATCTTCTATTAAAAGAATTGCTTCCTCATACCGGCCACTCCATGCGCATCGCGGTAACGGGTGTTCCTGGAGTGGGTAAGAGTACGTTCATTGAATCATTTGGTGAACTTCTCACCAGTCAAGGGAAAAAAATTGCTGTATTGGCAATTGATCCAAGCAGTCAAAAGACCAAAGGAAGTATTCTTGGCGACAAGACAAGGATGGAACAATTGAGTCGCAATCCAAATGTATTCATTCGTCCTTCGCCTTCTTCACAGGCGTTGGGAGGAGTTTCCTTTCATACGCGGGAAACTATTTTGCTATGCGAAGCGGCTGGTTTCGACATTATATTAATTGAAACCGTTGGAGTAGGTCAATCGGAAACATACGTGCGAAGTATGGTTGATTTCTTTCTCTTATTATTACTGGCAGGTGCCGGCGATGAACTCCAGGGAATCAAAAAAGGCATTATGGAAATGGCTGACGGCGTTGTGATCAACAAAGCTGACGGCGATAATCTGAAACCCTCAATGCAAGCAAAAGCAGACGTTCATAATGCATTGCATATGCAAGAGGCTTCTTCTTCTGGGTGGTCACCGAACGTGCTCACAATGTCGGCGATAGAAAATGAAGGTTTGGATGATGTCTGGAAAATGATTCAGGATTATCAAAGCTTCACATCTAAGAATGGATTCTTTAATAAGAATCGTGAGCTACAAAAGAAATTGTGGCTGGATGAGAGTGTTGAGAATCAATTCAGGCAACTGCTGAGCGGGCCGGATCTTTCGAAAAGAAAAGAAGTGTTGCTGAAAGAGGTGATGAATAATTCGTTGTTGCCGACAGAAGCAGCAAGAAAATTCTGGAAGGATATTCTTTTGAAGAGATAAAATCTTTTTTTACCACGAGGACACGATGTGGCCAAATCAGAAAACAAAAAACCCTATCCCGATTACTCAGGACAGGGTCATATATTTTTCTTATCAGATAACTACACCTTGATCTCTACATCC
>JANYDR010000418.1 GCA_025363495.1 Cyclobacteriaceae bacterium
CTCAACTTTTTGAAGCTCTGCTAAAAGTCTTCAAATATCAATTTTTCCTGAAAATGAGTTTTTAAGGGACGACTAGTTACCGTCTCTAACACTTTTGGTCCTCCTCCTCCAGATTCAGTCAAGACTTTATTTGTATCGCTAGTAGCCCTTATGGGAATTCTTATTTCGCTGGCATATTGGGTTGATAGAAACAGAGAGATTGCTGAACAGAAATAAACATAACCATTTAATAGAATGTAGTGAACCTCACCGGCATTAACCGATGAGGTTTTTCTTTTTTGAGTCTAATACGATCTTCTGTATTAGTGAAAAACTTTCCTGAATTGCTAAAAGTGATTGAAGGCTTTGGGACTTTAAGAATGCTGCCTTCTTCGGACACGACTGAACGTTTCTGGAGTCATTCCTAGCAGAGAAGCAATGTATTGAAGGGGCACCTGATTGAATAACTCTTTGTTATGCTCGTAGAAAACAGCATAACGTTCTTCGGCAGGCATGGATAAGTGGGCAAATATCCGGTTTTCCATGATCCTGAAGCAACTGATTAGAAAATGCTTTTCTATTTCTGGCCACCTTGGAACTGTTTCAACGATCCTATTGTAATCACTTTTTTGAATCGTAAAAAGCTCAATGTCTGTTAGCGCTTGTATGCTCCAGCGAGACGGAACATTAAACGTAAGGCTTGGCATGTCGCCAATGAAGTATCCTTTCGAAAATATCCATTGCGTGATGTCTTTATCTCCCAATGTTGCATACGACCTAAGGAAACCGGACTGGACAAAGCTTAGTTTATCACAAGCTTCTCCGTTCTTTATATAAAAGTCGCCCTTCCTGAGTGTATCCGGTTGAAACATAGACGCGATCTTTGACACCTCTTCGCCTGTTACGGTGAAGTTTGAATTAATGTACTGCTCTAATTGCGTCATTTTCGATTTTATGAAAATTATTTCCTTTTAAGTAATCACTTTAAGATTTCACTTGAAAGACTCTCAGCTTTTTGGAGTTGCCTTTTGGACGCAAAGATCAAAATAAACAGTCGATATTCCTTTTGACAAAAAGTCAAGGACTTTGCCGCCCGCAAACCAACGCTTTCCCAAGAGTGCCCACCTCCAGGAGTGACCCCCGCGCAAGTATACTATATAAAGAGTGACCCGTGGACAGAGTAGAACTAACCACCAAACCGACAACCATGTACTCGAACAATCAATTCTATTCAGTGACTCCTTGACAATAACGTAACGACCGACCGAGAACATGGGGGTGAGAAGGGCACTGTTGCTAATCGAGTAGACGGCCTCGCCAGTTGTAACTGACGAGGTTCGTCTCTCACATTTTATTTGCCGAAATCCCATGTATGCAGACCAGGTAGTATACGGGTCGCGTACTAAGCAATTCATTAAGCAAGTTGGTCCGGATATGTAATCGGGATAGGTTGTGCGCCGTGAATCACTGGGCGGTCCTGCCTGTTCCGACTTGCATCATCAAGGCCCCTCTCTATTTGGCAGGCACGTCCGACTCGAAGGATGATGTAAGTTCGAGGCGGATTTGGCTGTCAGCCGACAGGTAAATCCTCTGACGCTTGAGATGCGTTTCAGGGAGTGCCGGATTGCCTGCCCGACTCGTCATTCAGGCAGGCAAATCCGGCCTAACTACCCACACAACGCAAATAACTTCTTCGAAGGAAGATCGGGGCAATGGGGGGCTTCCCGGATCGCTCCGAACAACCTTGCACTCGTCGAAGACCCAGCTTCAGCTTGACTAATGCGCATCAATGCCTTGCACATAAGTTGCACCCTTTGGATAATCAAACTAATTTCCCTGCTGGAAAGTAGTTGTGTCATGCTGGACACAAACAAAAATGAAAATTGAACTCTAAATAATTACTAGAATGGTACCAAAGGAGACGTTTGACAAATTGAGAATTGAGCTTTCTGTTAAATTAAAAAATGGACTTGACTTCACATTAGCAGCAAGTATCATTTGGCTTGCCATTGCTTTTGTGTGGACGCTTAATACTAGGCCCTATGACAAATCGGTATTAACGTTCATAGTAGGAAGCGTTATGCTTCCACTTGCGCTGCTTATTTCCAAGATAATCAAGACAACGTGGACAATTAAGGAAAATCCTCTGCAACCTTTAGGTCTTTGGCTGAATTTTGCTCAATTGTTTTATTTTCCGTTTCTGGTTTTTACACTTATTAAATCACCGGACTATTTTGTTATGGTTTATGCGATAATAACAGGAGCACATTTCTTTCCTTATGCTTGGTTTTATAAGACAAACTTGTTCGCAATTTTTGCTGGACTAATTTCATTGGGTTCATTGATAATAGGATTGGTCGCTCCGACAGAGAAAATGTATTTTATTCCTTTCCTGATGAGCATAGCCCTTTTCGTACTGACTATTTTATTGCATTTTGACAGCAAAAGAAAGCAACGACTCTGGACTAACGAAATAAATAAGACTGATAGAAAATAGACTGGAATCGGCCAGCCCACAATCGAGTAGACGGCCTCACCAATTGTGACAGACGAGGTTCGTTAAGCGCTCTGCAATCGCTCTTTACACCAATCACAGCTTTGAGCGGATATTGCATTAAGTTCAAACCGCTGAAAGGTGTCCACGGAAAACATCAGGACTATCAGGAGTTTTCGCACTCAGCCCTTAATATTGTCGTGTAAGCTCCCCCTTTTTAGGACAGGATCAATTTAGACAATTCTAATAATTTGACCTCCTCCCATTTTTAGGACTGATCTAAAATGGAAAATTCAGGCTTTTGGTTCTGCATTTCTTCAAGCTGATCGGGTGTCATGTCGTTGATCGAACTATGTGGTCTAAACGAATTATACTCTGTCCTCCAAAGATTAATCTTTTCTTGCGCATCTTCAAGCGACAGGAACCAATGAACATTTAAACATTCATCCCTATAACTTCCGTTGAACGATTCAATGAACGGATTATCAGTTGGTTTGCCTGGCCGTGAGTAGTCCATTGTCACATTGTTTTCATATGCCCATTTATCCAAATCTTTGGAGATGAATTCACTGCCGTTATCAACCTGGATTCGTTTAGGCAGCGCATTACGTTGTGCTTTTACTACGTTCATAACATTGACAACATCAGATCCCTTAATCGATTGTCCCGCTTGAATGGCAAGGCACTTTCTACTAAAATTATCAACTATAGTTAAAGATCGAAATCGTCGTCCATCAAAGAGCTGATCCAGGACAAAGTCCATGCTCCAGCATTCGTTTAAATTTGATATTTCCAGCCGGTCAAGCCGATGAGCGGAAGCTCTACATCTCCTAGGTCTTTTACTTCGCAAATTCAGGCCCTCTGCTCGATAAAGCCGATAAATTCGTTTATGATTGTCTAACCATCCTTCACGGCGTAATAGAATATAGATTCTCCAAAATCCATATCTCACCCGAGTCTGCGCTATCTCTTTCATGCGAATAATCAATGCTTCATCATTTCTCACTTTCGGCTTATAGTACCACACTGAACGACTAAGCATTAGTACGCTGCATACTTTAGATTCTGATGTCTTATAATCGTTCAGCAAGCTTTTAGCCAGCCCCCTCAAAAGGGCTGGCCTTAAAGCTTTTTTTTAAGTACATCCTGGAGCATCTG
Source organism: Cyclobacteriaceae bacterium (assembly GCA_025363495.1). Classification (GTDB taxonomy): domain Bacteria; phylum Bacteroidota; class Bacteroidia; order Cytophagales; family Cyclobacteriaceae; genus ELB16-189. The sequence continues at coordinate 3,632 of JANYDR010000418.1, forward strand.
CTTATCCAAGCTTAGATCGGCTACAAGTTTTTTTAGTTGATAGTTTTCTTCTTCAAGCTGACGAAGCTTTCGAAGTTCGGAAATACCGAGACCTCCGAATTTCTTTTTCCAGTTGTAAAACGTTGCTTGCGTAATACCCAGCTTTCGACAGACCTCATCAACTGAAATCCCAGTCTCGGCCTGCTTCAATGCAAATACGATTTGCGCTTCCGTGAATTTTGACTTTTTCATAAGCAATTATCTCTTGTTTTAAGGTATTAATAATTGCCTGATTCTCTAACTTACATCTGTCCAGTTTTTAGGGGGGAGGTCAATCGCATTTACACTGTGATAGCATGGTCTTTGTTAGTGAAATTTGACTCATAAAAAAACAGAAGTAAAATAATATGAGAAAAATAATTGTTTTGTCGATGATCACATTGGACGGAGTCATGCAGGCGCCCGGCAGGTCTAAAGAAGATAGATCAGAAGGTTTCAACTATGGCGGCTGGACGGCACCCTATGGTGACGAAGTTTATGGCAAGGTGGTTCAGAAAGAACTCAAACAACCTGCAGATTATCTTTTAGGCAGACAAACATTTGAGATTTGGGAAGACTACTGGCCTGAGCACGCAGACTTCTGGCCAGGAATCAATGATGGTACAAAATATGTCTTTTCCAAAACCAGGAAAAAGTCAGACTGGAAAAACTCTGTATTCATAAACAGCGTTGCAGACATCAGGAAACTCAAAAAATCAAAAGGCTCTGACATTCAAGTTTGGGGTAGCAGTAAAATCGTTCAACTACTACTTAAGAATGACCTTGTGGACGAACTAAGACTCAAAATTCATCCCTTGACTTTAGGCAAAGGAAAAAAGCTTTTTGACAAGGGCACGATTCCAGCAGCATTTACATTAACCGTGAGTATAGTTACGCCAAAGGGAGTTATTATTGTTCATTACAAGCGAGCTGGAAAAGTTAAGACTGGTACCGTTGGATCTTAATTTCGATAGCTATCGGGAGAATAATATGAGAAAGTCTAAATTGTTTCATTTTACCAGGGTGCAGGGTAAATTTATAACTTTAATTTCCTGATTTGCTCATATGAGCCGCAATGCTCGGACCTAGAGAATATTCGATTTACCAAAATAATAAGACACTCCAATTGATATTGTATCCGCATTGAATACAAACGATTTAATAGTCGTCGTAGTTATGCTTGGATCAACAGGCTTGTAGACTGAATAATAATAACCAATTGAACTTAATCCAGCTTCTATCCCCCAATGATTTGATGGAAAGAAATAAAGGCTGGCCGGTATTCTTAGACAGCTGAGCCCTAAGCGGTAAACCTAAAAATCACATAGCGAAAACAATCAAATATTTTTTCATAAAAGTAAATTAATATTGAAACGTATTTCTTGTCTGCGTATTGTTTCAATTTCAATGCACAACAAAATGATAAAGAGCACAGCTGGTAATCGGGTAGACGACCTCGCTAGTTGTAACTGACGAGGCCTCTCATTTTATCTGCAGAAATTTTATGTAGGCAGTGATATTTTTTAGTAATAATCAAGCATCGATTCATAACCTCATTTTACCTAACCGGTTTATGGTGATATTTAAATTATTAAATTGCTTTTTTAACAAAGCAAAACCGACGGAGAAATGTATAAAGCAAAATATTTAAGTCCTATGATACCTTCTTTTAATATTGAAAAGACGGTTTCATTTTTCATGGACTTGCTTGAATTCAAAATTGGAAGGGACGATAAAACGTACGTCATTTTATATAAGGACAATTCAACCGTTCATATTTTACGAGCCGGTCCGGACATTGGAGAAATGGAATTTTACCTTGAAGTAGATGACATTGAAAAGGTATGGAGTAATATGAAAGACAAACTCAATGGAATGAAAGTTAAAGAACCTTTTAACAGAGAATATGGAATGCGCGAGATTCATATAATAATTCCGGAAACAAAAACACTTATGTTTATTGGACAGGAAATAACGGGCAAGGCTCAGTGAAAATTGTTGGACGAAACACCTACTGTCGGCAAAATTTATAGGAATCTAAAAAATTACGTTAATGAAAAAAGTCCTCGTCACCCTTCTTGTTTCTTATAGCACATTTTCATTCGCGCAAACTTTTCCTTCCGGCAAAAAGAATGACTTTGTGTTTCCCGGCAATAGTTGGGAATATGTAAAAGACCCATCGTCGCAAGGTTGGGACGCCGCTAAACTGACTAAATTAAGGCAGTTTATTATTGACAGCGCCAATACCACCGGAATGATGGTCGTGCAACATGGTAAAGTAATATTCAGCTACGGCGACGTGCAGGAATTGAGTTTCATAGCTTCCTGTCGTAAGAGCGTGTTGTCAATTTTATTTGGACCATTCGTTGAAAATGGTAAAATCAATTTAAATACAACGCTTGATCAATTAAAAATTGATGATGTGGGGAGTCTGTTACCGATTGAGAAAAAAGCTACCATTCAAAATTTACTTACAGCACGATCGGGTGTCTACCACGAAGCGAGCTATGCCGGCGATGAATTTGCAATAGCACCAAAAAGAGGGTCTGTCGTACCCGGAACCTTTTTCCTCTACAATAATTGGGATTTTAATTTAGTGGGGGATTTATTTGAGACCCTTACTGGTATCGGAATCTATGATGCCGTTGATTCAATGCTTGCCCGGCCACTCAAGATGGAGGATTGGAACAGAAAAATTCAGCATAAAGAAGGCGACGCTTCAAAATCGAAATACCCTGCATATCCAATGTGGTTTTCGACAAGAGACATGGCAAGAATCGGATACCTGATGCTACGAAATGGACAATGGGGGGACAAGCCTATTGTCTCGGCAAATTGGGTACATACCATTACAACTCCAGTTACGACTTCCAGGGAAGCTAAGGAATACAAAGCACCATACTATCTTAATAGTTGTTACTTCAGATATTTTGGCTACAGTTATTTATGGTGGGTTTGGGATCCACCAAATAACGAAGGGGCTTATGAAGGAGCCTACACGGCACAAGGTATCTTTGGACAGTATATAACTGTATTGCCGGCATTGGATTTGGTCATCGCCCATAAAACAAAGTCAGCGTACGAAAGATCTACTTCAAATTACTTCACGATACTGGCTAAACTAATTGAGGCAAATAATTCAGTGCCGGTAAAAAGATAGATATGCGAATTTTTAACGTTGGAAATAATGGTGTTAACCTATTTCTGCTGGACAGTGGTTCGCATAGATTATTGATAGATTCAGGTTTCCCTGATAAGCTACACGACTTAGGACGTAGAATGCGTGAAACGGGATTTAAAGTTCAGAACATAGATTATTTAGTAGTGACACATTTTCATATCGATCATGCAGGAGCTATACAGGAACTTAAGGACAGTGGAGTTAAGTTTGTTCTATTCGATATGCAAATGAATTATATCAGCGGCATGGAAAAAATGATGGAGGGTAAGTGGCCGTACAAAAAATTATTGATGAACGACAATGTCGTCTTGAACATTGATAAATCAAGATATTTCTTATCTACACTGGGAATAAAAGGTCAAATTTTTCCGACCCCAGGACACTCCGATGATAGCGTCAGCCTCCTGTTAGATACCGGTGAAGCCTTTACCGGTGACTTAACCGCGGACTATTTAATGATGGGTAAAAACTCAGTAGAAAATCAGACATGGACTAACCTAAAGAAACAAAACGCACGAATTATATATCCCAGCCATGGAAAAATGTATGAGATAAAAGATGCTTACACCTCATCAGAATAGTCCACTATTTCGACATTCAACTTCTTTGAGATTTTTTCGAGCTTCTTAATCAAATCTTTTTTTGAATCCTCAGTAAGTAAGTGCAGCTTATCCTTTTCCGAAAATTTCAGATATCCATTATAAACATCTTTTCGAACAGTTGACGAGGAAACCTGGCTATTCATAACCTGGCTAGTCTTGCTTTTCGTGATAAACAAATATTCAATTCTCTCAAATTTTTGCTCATCTCCTATTTTAAATCCCAACATCCACAGGTAATCACGAAAGACTTTTCCGGAAAAGTCAACCTCGAGCCGGTAATGGGTAGTAGTGATTACAATACCCACCAAAATGATAACAACTCCGGCAACTGGCTTTATGAAAATAATAGCAACTCCTGCCAATCCCAATATCATCCCACTGAGAAGAATGCCTCTGGAGAAATAATCTGAGGTTTTAAAATCTATGGAGGTCATGATATACTTTTCTGTAGGCCACGAAGGCACGAAAACACAAAGAAGGCACTAAACTTTATAAAAAATGACTATAACTCAATCTTCAACCCCACCGGGCAATGGTCGGAACCGTGATACTGATCATAGATAAATGCATCTTTCACAGCCGGCATGATCCGATGATCCACCAGGAAATGATCGATGCGCCAACCGATGTTTTTATTGCGACCGTCAATCACAAAGCTCCAATACGTATATTTTATTTCTTTTGAATAAAAGTGGCGGTACGAATCCACTACGCCTGAATCAAGCAATCGCGTAAAACCATCAATCTCTTTCTGAGTATAGCCAGCCGATTTATTATAATTTTCTTTTGGCCTCGCTAAATCAATCGCCTGATGCGCTACATTGAAATCTCCGCAGGCGATGACTGGTTTTCTTTTCCGTAGCCAATTGATATAATTCAAAAACTCGGCATCCCACCGCTCACGATATTCCAGTCTTGCAAGTCCGTCACCAGAGTTGGTAGTATAGACTGTCACCAAAAAATAGTTTGTGTATTCTGCGGTGATTACTCTTCCTTCCTCATCAAACTCGGTTAATCCCATATCATAGGTTACATTGATAGGTTCCTCTTTAGTGATGATTGCCGTTCCAGAATATCCTTTTCGCGCCTTGGAAGAATTAACAAAAACGTGATATCCTTTCAATACCTCAAGGGACTCGATCGTTTCATCTTCCCCTGCTTTTGTTTCCTGAAGACAAAGAATATCAGGCTTCATAGTTTTCACACTATCCAAAAATCCTTTTTTCATGATAGCACGAATGCCGTTGACGTTCCAGGAGACGAGGTGAAGGAGGGACATGGTGGGTTTTTCTAAACTAATAGGAGTGAATGTAAAAAATAGATTAGTATTTGGAAATAGGTCGTTACCGGTTGCAAGTTACAGGTTACAGGGGGTTCGCGGCTTGGGAGATATTCAGATCCTGGATTAATTTATTTGGTAAAAGGAGATTATCGCTTGTCTAGAAAATGATATCTGACAAATGCTTCCATGGCTTCGTATTCGGCAAGGCCTAAAGCATTGTAAGCAGCCGCGGTTGCGTGATTGCGATCTTCAGCGCGTACCCAGAATTCTCTTTTGTCGTTACCGGGAAATACAGCACTGTCCTTTTGGGATTGATGCTTGAATACCGCGCGACGCTTACGCATCAACTCATCCGGACTAAGAGGAATAGCCATCTCGATCTGATCAATATCCCACTCCTGCCATGCACCCCGGTAAAGCCAAACATAACAATCTTTCATCCAGGATTTCTTCTTCAATCGGGAAAGGGCTTCATAAATCGCTGCCAGACACACGCGATGTGTTCCGTGAGGATCTGATAAATCACCGGCAGCATAAATCTGATGTGGCTTTATCTCTTCGATCAAATCAACAATTATCTGGATATCTTCTTCACTCAACGGTTTCTTCTTTACTGTTCCCGTTTCATAAAAAGGCATATCGAGAAAGTGTGCCTGTGAATCTGGTATGCCGGTGTATCTGCAACCGGCCTTTGCCTCTCCCCTGCGTATCAATCCTTTTATTGTCATAACCTCGGGAGTGTCTACGGCACCCGGCTTCTTTTTGCGGATAGAACTTAATATTTGTTTGTAGAATTTTTCTCCATCAGATTTCTTCAAACCAAACGCGTCGTTAAAGTCACGAACAAAATCAGCAAATCGGATCGCATCGTCATCAAACACTGCAATATTTCCGGACGTCTGATAGGCTACATGTACAAGATGTCCCTGGTCCACTAATCGAATGAACGTACCCCCCATTGAAATCACATCATCATCGGGGTGAGGACTGAAAATTATTACGCGTTTCGGAAAAGGTTTAGCACGTTCAGGCCGGTTGCTGTCATCTGCTTTCGGCTTACCACCCGGCCA
>JANYDR010000508.1 GCA_025363495.1 Cyclobacteriaceae bacterium
AATTTTGGATCCATCGGGCGATTGAAGAATATGATCTTGCCCTTTACGGCCGTGCCAAGCTCTTTTAATTCATCAATGCTTTTTACTTCTATCACACCAGCCGTGATTCCAGGTCCGGTACCGATCGATCCTCCAAGTGCACACACGGCTACGTAATGTGTTCCAAATTTTTCAGACTTGATCTTTGCAATTTCCCTTTGTCCGCGAACCCAATGTGGGACCATAACGGGTTGCAGCCATACGGAATCGAAGTGCAAGCTCTTCATTAGATCGGCGCTCCATTTAACAGCAGCGGCGGCACCAGGTGATCCCGAAAGGCGCGGTCCTATTTTGGAAGTGAGGTCGCGGAGCATTTCGTATGATTGACCTTTGCTGAGCTCTTCGTCGTAGAGCTGACGGATGTTGGGCTTATAGTCGGGTTGGGAATAGGAAAGTGAGGTGATGAGTGTGAAGAATAAAATGGGAAGGGATTTGGGCATGGAGATGGATTAAGGGTTTAAGTTAAAAAAGTTTGGGCAGAGAGTAAAAAGATTCTAAGGTCACGATTCAATAGACTAATATTCTTACCAAACTTTAACTCTACACAATGCATTAACCGCAGAGCACGCGGAGGAAATTCACGCCCGCCTGAAACGGAACGGACAGGCAAAGTGCGCTGAGCTTTTGAGGGTCATAAGAATGCTGAGGCTGCCTTCGGCAGAACTCAATGTATTAAGTGTGTAACTTTGTTATAGAGTGCGCCACCGACTTTGACGAATGACCCCAGCGGGGTCAGATCTTTGTAACCCTGAGCTTAGCTCAGGGTAGGCGAAACGCCTGGATGGTCGCGCGCCATAGACAACCTTCATCGATCTTCTTATGATCTGGCGCGCAACTGATGAAATGAAATTTAATATCGAAAATGTTCCGTACTTACAGCACGGTGACCCAATAATCAATTCGTCTCTACAAAGGTTTAGTCCCTCCGGGACTTTTATATACAAGTCACGCGACACACAGGTAAAATAATTCGGTTATCTACTAATTCGGTCGCGGACACTCCATTAACGAATTGACAAATAACCGAATCAACAATTACCCAAGTGTCTTTAAGTAAACAATATCCGCCTTTACACTTTCTGATGATGTCATATTAGCTGGATATGTATCATGTTCCATATACCAATGCTTTAACCCAGCATGATCTGCATGAGCAAGCAACGCCTTGAAATCAATAGAACCTGTTCCTGCAATTGCATTCTTTTTAGGATCTGCTTTATCCATATCCTTGATATGCCACTGCTCAAATCGTCCCGGATATTTCATGAAATAATCCGTTGGCTTATTTCCGGAGAAAATGGTCCAATACAAGTCTAACTCCATTCCTACCATTTTTGGATCAAGCTGTGCAAGCATCAGGTCGTAGGGAACTTTACCATCGATCTTGTTGAATTCAAAATCGTGATTGTGGTAGTTCAATCGCAGTCCATACTTGTTGGTCATCTCCGCGGCTTTATTCATGCTGTCGCACACGAATTTATAATCATCCAGTGTGACACGTTCATCTGCATTCAGATATGCAACTACCATAAACTCCTGCCCTGCTACCTTTGCATCGGCACAGGCACGCTCCCATTCGTTGAGAATAGAACCTTTAATTGCTTTAGTCCTTTCGTTCTTTCCAAGCTGATAATGACCACTCGTAAGTCTCATTCCAAGGCTCCTGACATACTCACCAAATTCTTTCGCTGCCAACCCAAACAACTTGCCATCATTGTAACCAAATGCCTCAAGGTCCTGATAACCAAGATCAGCTAACATCTTTAATACACCTTTGGGATCCTTTCCAATCACATCGCGAACGGTATACAACTGCAATCCAATTCTGTACTTTGAAGCTGGCATTGAAAATCCTGGCAACACAATCGCCGATCCTACAGCGGCTAATGCAGCTGATTGAATAAATTCTCTTCTTTTCATATGTTAATAATTTTGATGTTTAAGTCTAAAGTGTTTTCAGATATCCAATACTTGCCTTCACACTTTCGGTCGAGCTGACAGGATATTCTTCTTGCTCCATATACCAATGTTTCAATCCAGCTTCCTGGGCCTTTGCCAGTAATTTCCTAAAATCGATGGTGCCAGTCCCAATATCGGTGTTCTTCTTGCGATCGGTTTTATCCATGTCTTTAATATGCCATTGCTCAAAACGACCCGGATACTTCTTAAAATAATCCAATGGATCGGCACCAGCATACACTACCCAATAAAGATCCATCTCCATTCCCACAAGCTTAGGATCAAGCTGTGACAACATCACGTCATACGGTAACTGACCATCGATCTTCGTGAATTCAAAATCGTGATTGTGATAATTCAAACGAATGCCATATTTTTTACATACTTCACCTCTCTTATTCATAAGGTCGCATGCCGCTTTATATGAATCAATTGATGCTCTGGCCTCATTAGGTATACTTCCAAAGCCCATAAACTCCTGTCCAGCCTCTTTAGCTTCTGACACAGCTTTCTCCCATTCGCTACCATCATCACTTGCTTTGCCAAGTCCATAGTGACCACTCGTTACCTGCATACCTAAACTTTTAACATACGAGTTAAAGTCCTTCGAGGTCATTCCAAATAATATCCCTTTATTGTAACCATAAGTTTCCAGATGCTTGTATCCAAGATCAGCGAGCAACTTCAAATTGCCTTTTGGATCTTTGGGCACGACATCGCGCAGGGTATATAATTGTATTCCAATCTGGTATTTGGAAGCCGGCAATGATAAACCCGGTAAAGCAATCGCTGCACCGACAACTGCCAGTGCACCACTCTGCATAAATTGTCTTCTGTTCATACTGAAAATGATTCGGTTCTAAAATCAAAGACCAGACTTCGAGGTCTGGTCTGTTAAATTAGCAATAATCCGGATTCAAACGTTTGTGAAAGGTATCCAGACGGTTAAAAAGCTCTTTTAGTGCTCCTTTTCTCCATCCAGTGATAACACATACTTTGCCATTTTTTCGGCATCGGCAACAGAAAGATCAGGATGTCCATTCATAGGAACTTCTCCCCATACACCTGATCCGCCTTTAATGATCTTGTCAGCTAGCATCTTTACATTGGCTTCGGTGAAATCATATTTCTTGGCAACTTCAAGATGTGCTGGTCCTATGATCTTGTTTGTCTTGTGATGACAGGTCTTGCAGTCAGAACCGTTTACCAGGGCTTCTCCCTGTGCAATGACATCAACTCCTGATTGAGCTTCAGCTTTGCTTTCATTGGCAACATATTCTTCTGTGTTGCTACTTTCTTTTTTTCCTCCGCAAGAAGCTACCAGCGTGATCATCACTATAACTGACAGGAAATAAATAATCTTATTCATCTTTTTAGTTTTAAAGGCCAAGTACTTTTTTGTTGAGGGAGGTATTCTTACCGGTTCCGGCAAAATCATCAAATGCTTTTTCCGTTACCTGGATAATATGATTTTTTATAAAAGGCGCACCTTCAGCAGCTCCTTGCTCCGGATGTTTGATACAACACTCCCACTCAAGTACCGCCCAACCAGCATAATCATATTGTGCCAGTTTCGAGAAGATTGACTTGAAATCAACTTGCCCGTCTCCTAACGAACGGAATCTTCCGGGACGGTCAATCCATCCCTGATAACCGCCATACACACCGCTCTTTCCAGTCTTATTAAACTCGGCATCCTTCACGTGATACATCTTTATGAACGTATGATAGAAATCAATGTATTGAAGGTAATCAAGCTGCTGCAATACGAAATGGCTTGGGTCGTATAGGATATTACAACGTGTATGCTTGCCGGTAGCTTCCCAGAATCTTTCAAACGTGATCCCGTCATGAAGATCTTCTCCCGGATGGATCTCATAACAAAGGTCAATTCCGTTCTTATCAAATGTATTGAGGATCGGAAGCCATCGCTTTGCTAATTCTTTAAAGCCATCTTCAACCAATCCCGCAGGGCGTTGAGGCCATGGGTAAACAGTGTGCCACATCAACGCTCCTGAAAAAGTAGCGTGTGCTTTCAATCCCAGATTCTTACTTGCTTTAGCAGCATATTTTAATTGATCCACTGCCCACGCAGTTCTTTCTTTCGGTTTGCCGTGAACCGACTTCGGCGCAAAGCCATCGAACATTTCATTATACGCCGGATGTACAGCAACTAATTGTCCCTGAAGGTGCGTTGATAACTCTGTGATCTGAAGACCACACGATTCAACGATGCCCTTCAACTCATCGCAATAGTCTTTACTCTCGGCTGCTTTTTTAAGATCAATGCATCGCCCGTCCCATGAAGGAATTTGTACACCAACGTATCCAAGTGAAGCAGCCCACTTACAGATCGTTTTTAAATTATTGAAAGGTGGCTGATCACCCATGAATTGAGCGAGGAAGATGGCGGGGCCCTGGATGTTTTTCATATTGAGAGGGTGTAATGATTATGAAATTTTATTTCTTTATTAAGTTAGAAAGTAGGCAGTTGACAATAGGCAGTAGGCAAAGTGTTGTCATGAGTCACGATATATTTATCAAATGCCTGGTATTCTGGATTGTTTTTCATGCGGAGGATAAATTATAATTATTACGTTCTATTTCAAAATAGGGTATTAGATATGAGGAATTAGGTATTGGGCATTAGGCATTGGGAGATCCGACAAATATACCGCGATGCATTTCCTAGTGCCTAATTCCCAATGCCTAATACCCCGTTCTCTAGATTTTCAGTTTCGTCCATTTCTGATTTGACTTCGAAGATTTGATGACAGTATCAACAAACGCGATTCCTTTTACACCATCTTCAACATCTGGAAAATCATACTTTGCCGGATCAATTTTTTTGCCGGGCTTGTAATCTCTAACTGCCTTTGCAAAATTCATGTAGATGTTGGCAAACGCTTCGAGATAGCCTTCAGGATGTCCGCTTGGCGTGCGAGTGCTTTTTCTGGCTGTCTCTGAAAGATAGCCCCATCCCGCTCGATAAATTTCTCTTGGCTTATCAAGCCACTTCAATACTAATGTGTTTGGCTCTTCCTGGTGCCATTCAAGTCCACCTTTCTCTCCATAGACGCGGATATTTAGATTATTCTCATCACCGGCAGCAACTTGTGTTGCAAGAAGAATGCCTGTTGCTCCATTCTCAAACTTAAGAAGCATAGAGCTGTCATCATCCAGCTTGCGACCCTTCACAACTGTATTGAGCATCGCACAAATCTCGGTGATGTCAGAACCGGTAATGTACTCGGCAAGATTTGCCGCATGTGTACCAATATCACCAATAGCACCGCCCGCACCGGATTTGGAAGGATCAGTTCTCCAACTCGCCTGCTTATTTCCAGTATTCTCTAAAAAAGTAGACAACCATCCCTGCGGATATTCAACATATACTTTACGAATCTTGCCAAGCTCACCTGTTGTCACGAGACTACGGGCCTCTTTCACCATTGGATAACCGGTGTATGTGTGTGTTAAAGCAAAAACAAG